>CAYOEZ010000074.1:0-18855 GCA_964402955.1 uncultured Ktedonobacterales bacterium
ACGCTGGACTTGTAGATGGCGTGTTGATTTGTACCGTTGGCCCACATCAGCCACATTTCCTGCCAGCCGTCATTGTCGCCGTCGGTGTCATAGACGATCTGTTGGCTGTCGGGCGACCAGACGGGGTGCTGGCCGTAGTTCTGGTAGGAGAGCACGGTCTGATTGCTGCCGTCGGCGTTCATCACCCAGATACGGCCATTGGTGCCGCCTTCCGTCGAGACATAGGCGATTCTGGCGCCATCGGGCGACCAGGCCGGCTGGCCGTGATAGGCGGGGCCAGACGTCAGCGCCCGCTGGTTGGAACCGTCGGCGTTCATGGTGTAGATGTGCGCCGGCCCATCGCGGTACGACGTGAAGGCGATCTTGCTGCTGTCGGGCGACCAGACGGGGTCGATGTCGGATGTTGCCGCTGAGGTGAGCGGGGTCTGTGTGCTGTTGTCTGGCGGCATGAGCCAGATGTCATAATTGCCGCTGCGGTTCGAGGAATAGGCAATAGCCGTGGCGCCCCGGTTGTAGCGCGGGTACGTCTCGAACTCGCCGGTAATCGTCAGGCGCGTTTGCGACGAGCCTGGCCCGGTCATGACATACAGGTCCCAGTTGTTCTGGCGCGCCCCCTGGAAGACGATGCGGCTCCACGCGTTCATGCCCGCCAGTGCGGGCGCAGCGGCAGGCGGCGCGGAGACGGCAGACTGCGCTGTGGTTTGTGGCAGGTGGCCCAGCCACAGGTCGCCGTTGGCGTCGCGTAGATCGCGCGCCGGGCGCTCTGGCGGTTGCGCCGGCTCGGAACGTGCGGATTGAATGGGCAGCGCCAGGGCGGCAACAAGCACAACAAGAAAGGCCACAACGAGCCGGGATCGCATCATTGCACTCTCTCCTTCGTTGCAAGCTCACAGTCTACACATAAAAACGCATCACTGTGCGCTGCAGGTACGAGCAAGCAGAGCGCCTGTGTCGCGCAAGAGATCGCTCTCTCCGTAACGGTGAACCTCGTGTTTGCCCCACGGCCCGATCCTGTTACGCGTGTAGAGAGCGGTCTCTTCCGCGACGTGAGCAATCAGCCCGTCGTCGTGTCGCGCAAGAGACCGCTCTCTACACTGATCCCAATATCCTGACCTACCTGATGGAATCCTGACCCCTGAACCCTATTCCTTGATCGCCCCGATCATCACGCCCTTGACAAAGTAGCGCTGCAAGAAGTAGCCCTGGACACCTCCCTCTCAAGGAGGGGATCATGGGGTCGAATCTGGTATGTGCTAGCCAGGTACACTGAGGCCGCCCTTGTGGGGCGGCCTGTTGCTTGTCACTACGAATTGACGATCTTGTTCCACCATAGGTAGAGGGGATGCGTGCTATGCGGGAAGTACGTGGCTTTGGTGCGTATATCGAGCAGAACCGACTTGAGCACTCCTTGGGGCACGGCACACTTGTCCGCCCAGTCCTTGACCACATCTAAAGACGATATGCAAGTCAGGGTGGGGAAGTGCTGGTGCAAGATGCGAGTGGTCTTCCGCTCATCCGTTATGACCGTGCCCCCACGCTCCACCGCAATCGCGCAGGTAGCTGCCTCACCGTCATCCAGGTCGAGGACGCCGGCGAAATGCAGAAACAAGTTCATTTCAGCGGAGGATTCCAGGCGTAGGACACAAAGAACAGCGGAGACAATGAACGGCTGCAGATCCACAGCGATCTTGTCCAGCGCATCAGGCCCGGCCCCACCCTTTCGTATACAGATTGCCTCTCCTTTGACCTTGTCCGCGATGGCAAAACTGCCTGATCGGGAGCGAGCCATTTCGTCGAATCGGCCAGTGGCATACAGGTTCAGCAAGGCACACGTGTCAAGTATCTCAAGCGGCGGCATACTCATCTCCCCAGTGCAACATCGCGAGACGCCAGCGTCGCGGTCATATCGAGAACTCCGTCTTCCACTAGCCCTTCATCGCTCAGGAAGGTATGGGTCGCCAGCCGTTCGGCCAACTCGCGCGCCTCAAGCCGATCACAACGCAGGAAACGCGCCAGTTGAGCCTCCGTGATCGTTGCGCTCTCAAAAGCGCGCACAGCGAGATACTGGTATCGCTGGGGCAGCAACTGGGCTGGCTGGGCGTGCGGCAGCCCCAGCGTCTCCTGCGCGCTGCGTGCACGCAGTCCTTTGTCACGAAGGAGATCCAGCGCACCTGCCCTGATCAACTCCAGGCTTTCCAGCCGGTTGGCCAACGCTTCAACAGATACGTGGTATGAGTGAGCGAGTAGTAGCAGGTCCGCTGCCGTAAACTGGCCGCCCGGAGCGCGGCGGCGCTCGAGTACACGCCGCCGCAGGCCAACCTCCGGCATCAGAAACCGCGCAGCAAAGCTATCCGCCAGCCGCTCGCCTTGTGGCACACGCTGATACCCGCTGAGAACGGTTATGTCAGGCCGAAATCGGGAAACAAGGAAGTGCGCGTATTCGTGCGCCAGAGACCAACGCCGTCGCTCTTCTGGGTGCCGGGCATTGACCGCCACACAGGCCCCCAAGTCATCATCGCTATACACATAGAAACCAGCCACACGAGATGGCAAATCCATCTCAAAGATGCGCAACCCGACTTCGTTATCGAGAAGCTCGCGCAAACCACTCACGGGGCCGTTTCCGAGGCCGAGACGCTCACGTTCGTTCGCTGCGATCTCCTCGGCCGCGCTATCCGGCTTAGTCTCGCGCACATCGTATTCGGACGGATATTTCCTGATGGGCGGGAGGCCGCACAGTCTCTCAAGCTCAACGTAGTCTGAGCAGAGCTCCTGAAACCTGAATCGAAATGGCTCCATTTCTTCCCCATCAGGAACGGCAGTGCCCAGCGCAAGCCGGAACTGAACGGCGAAGTCAGCGGTGACAGGGCGCTGCTGCAGTAGGTCATTCACCTCGCGCCCATACAGACCGGCAAGGCGAAGCAGCTCGGCGGGCTGTAGACGGCGCTCGCCCTTCTCTATGCCAGTGACCGTGGTGCGCGCCACCCCCAGCAGATCGGCGACCGCCTCCTGAGTTATGCCACGCGCCTTGCGTGCGTCTTGCAGTCTCTGTCCCAGCGCGCGCGGATCAATGCTGTCCAGCACATTTGGCCTCATTCTTGGGCTCCTTTTCTGGATTATCAACACTCAACGAGTCTTACTAGAAAGATGTGGGTGTTAAGCGAACGGCCAACGCTGGTGAAGTCGAGAGGTTCCCTACAAGTGGGAAGCTACTGCGAAACACGTCCCACTCGGCCACATGGGCTTGGTATAGACGGAGAATGCGCCTTCGAGCTTGCTCCATCGAAAACTCCGGACCGCTTTCTTTCTCTGCAACAATCGCCAATTCCGGAAACCGAGTCACCAGTGCTCCCCATGCATTCGGTGAATCTATGCATCGTCTCAGCGCCTCCACTTGGTTCAGCATTGCCCACAGCGGGAACAGCAGCAGTCTACTGGGATCATCGAGCTCGCTCTGCGCCATCAGGCTGTATTGGTAACCCCCAATGCAGTCAAGGCCCTCCAGCCCGGCAGCGTACAGCGCTTGCCTGCGGAGCAAACACGAGGTGCACAGTCCACATTGGGGCTTCCCACGTACGCGGCGAGGAAACCGCTCACAGGAGATCGTCATGGCAACCAGATCGCGGAACTCGTCGTGGCCAAGCAGGCCACAGACCTCTGCCTTTGTGAGCCACTGGAAGGGGTTGTACACACGAAAGGGATGATCCACAAGCGCACTCACAAACTTCTCCATCCGAAGCAGTGTCTCAGGGTGCATCGCTCTCATACTGTGACTCCCGATTTGGGAGTCAGTGTACGGCAGGTTGAGGGCTCCGATCCCGTTCTCAAACACCTGAAGGCTGTCAGCCTTCACCGCCAGCGCAGTCACTGCACCCAAAGCGAGATAGATGAAGCCTCGCGATCGCTGGATCAGCTCAACCCGCTGTGACACGGGCCGTGCTTCGACCAAATTGTAAGGAACGCCAATCGGGATGATCTGACCCGCTGACCTGCAATGGTTGCGCAGTTGATCACATAAGCGCTTTTGAACCGCACCCACCCGCGTACTAGACCGTGCAGAGACTGCAATCAGCGTTTGGTCAGGGCGCTCCCGGAGTTCTGAGCATATCCCTGCGGTTGAGTCCAACCCCCCGCTGAAGAGGACAACTCTGAACGGCTTGGCGGGCAGCGTATCAATGAGTGCAAGCTGCTCCACTGACTGCGCCGCGTTCCTGGGCACGAAGTCAAACTCCCAAAAGTCGCCAGTCAGAAACCGCAGAAGGGACGTGAGTCCCTCAAGAACGCTTGTGCTTGACCAACGATCAGGCTCATAGACAGGAACCGTGAGATGCAGTCGCCGAGTCCATGAAGTCTGATACAGATCCCTCTGAGAAGCTAGACTCCGGGGTCGTGTCTTGTCTGCCACGTTGACCATTATGGCCAGATGGGCCAAGTCAGCCAGAGGGGGGGCAGCTTCTGGGTGAAGGCATGTCCAATCACGTTTTCATTGAGCCGAAAGGTCTGCGGCCGCTCCGCACCGGGAGTGGTCACTACATAGGTACACCGCTGACTCTGCGCAGCCCACTCTGTGACATCGGTGAACTCCAAGCGATATTCTGGGATCCCTCTCTTGATACACAACATGCGTCTACTCCCCATATAGCTTATAGAGGGTGGCTCAGCAACTCCGGCATTGGCAACCTCGATCCACGTCTGCGTCTTGGCGCACGCAGACTTGCTGCCGAGGGGTCATCGTAGAGGCCGCTGGCGATTCTGATCCATGCAGGTCTCATGTGTTCGTGTAACTCATGCTCCCTGAGATCAAAGTCAACTGCCTGCCCAGACACCTTGCTCCGGAGTATGGGTCTCGCCTTACCCAAGAACTCGAACTCGAAGTGCTCCTCACCAATACGTGCCAGTAGGTCATCGCGAGTCTCTGCCTCGGTCCGCGGTGCGGTCAGGCCAGTAAGCACAGAGCAGATGCAACATTGCGCCGCTCGAGCCGCAACTTGGGTATTCAGGTTGCCATTCGCCTCTACGACTATATGCTGACATTGCTCATCGACAGCGGCGACTGAGACAACACGCCCGTTTTTGGCATCCTCTATCACTTGGACTGCCATATCAACCAATTGATCGATAAGCGGCATTCCGCCGCTCTCACGTAGGCGGTCAACTTGGGCCTTCTCCACAGCTACGCGGATTTCCTCCGTCGGCTGCTGAAGCTCAACAAGGGCAAAGACCTTCTTCCATTTCGGTCCAACCCTCGATCGCAAGTAGTCGTTCTCTGCCATATGCCAGTTCCCTCGTGCACTATCCACACATCCAATCATGCATCAGCATTGTAGCACAATACCCTGACATTGTCAAGTAGTTACCAAACGAATATTGACAGATGTCAGATAATTGCCTCGATAAGGGCTATGAGCGCTGCCTCTAGCACACTGCTGATTACACGGGGGCATTGGCACCGCGCAGTCCATACGCCTCAAGCCTTGGCACCCTCTACTCGCTGTACACTCTGTGTATTACAAACTCGCCCCTCGGCCCAATCCCGTTACGCGTGTAGAGAGCGGTCTCTTCCGCGACGCGAGCAATCGCCCGTCGTCGCGTCGCGGAAGAGACCGCTCTCTACACTGATCCCGATATCCCGACCTACCTGATGGAATCCTGAACCCTAAACCCCGAACCCTGACCCCTAAACCCTATTCTTTGATCGCCCCGATCATAACGCCCTTGACGAAGTAACGCTGCAAGAAGGGGTAGATCAGCAAGATAGGCACGGTGGCAACCATGATCGTGGCATACTTGATTGTCTCGCCAATGGGCATGACGTCGCCGCCGGTAAACGAGCCGGCTGTCATGCTCTCCTGGCTATTGGAAATCAGTATCTGGCGCAGTACTAGCTGCAAAGGCCACAGATCGCGCGTGCGCAGGTAGATCATAGCGTTGAAGAAAGCATTCCAGTGGCCAACGGCGTAGAAGAGAATCATGACGGCGATAACAGGCCCCGAGAGCGGGATGACCACATTCCATAGTATGCGGAAGTCGTTGGCCCCATCGAGGCGCGCCGATTCCTCGAGCGCCACCGGCACGCCCTCAAACGAAGTCTTCATAATCAGCAGATTCCAGGTGTTGATCGCCGGCGGAATGATGAGCGCCCAGGGCTTGTCGATCATATTCAGGGTGACGCCGACGAGCAAGAATGTGGGGATCAATCCGCCGCTGAAGAACATCGTAAAGACAATCATGAACATGATGGGATTGCGCCACATCACGTTCTTGCGTGAGAGGGCGTAGGCGGCCATCGTTGTCAACACCAGGTTAATGGTGGTGCCGGCGACTACGTAGAACAACGTGTTGCGGTAGCCAACGGAGATCATCGGGTTCTTGAACACGAGATTGTAGGCAGCAAGGCTGAACCCGTCAGGCCGGAACATGAGGCCTTTGTGCTGGGCAAGCCCACCGGCGTCGCTCAGTGAGGCAAATGCCACATAGAGTAACGGATAGAGCGTGACAACAATCAAAGCCAGCATAAAAGTCGTCAAAAGCGTATCAAGGACAAGATCGGTAGTGGACTTTCTGTGCCACATGTTCTTTCTCCCCATCACCAGAGGCTGGTCTCGCTGAATCGTCTGCTGATCTGGTTGGCCAGGACGAGCAACGTGAAGTTGATAACGGAGTTGAACAGCCCTGCCGCGGCGCTGAAGCTGTAGTTTGCCTGCAGGATACCCACGCGGTAGACATAGGTGGAGATGACATCCGCGGATGAATAGGTAAGCGGGTTGTACATCAGAATGATCTTCTCGTAGCCTACGGTCATCATAGCCCCCAGGCGCAAGATGAGCAGAATGATAATGGTCGGCATGATACCCGGCAGGGTGATATTCCAGATTTGGCGAAAACGGCCCGCCCCATCGACCTGTGCTGCCTCATACAGGGTTGGATCAATGTTGGTGACTGCTGCCAGATAGATGATGGAGCCCCAACCAATACTCTGCCAGATGCCGGAAAGCACATAGGTCATTTGGAAGTACTGCGGCTTGCGCAGCCATGCCACAGGGGCCACGCCAAACTGGGCCAACACTGTGTTGATCACCCCATCAGTCGACAGAAAGTCAATCAACATGCCCACAACAACGACCAGCGAGATGAAATGTGGCAGATAGGAGATCGTCTGCACGACACGTTTAAAGTAGGTGGCGCGGATCTCGTTGATCGCCAATGCCAGGAGGATGGGCGCGGGAAAGCCGAGCACAAGGTCCAGGACATTGATGCTGACGGTGTTGCCCACCAGGCGGCGAAAGTAAGGACCGGTGAAAAAGTCCTTGAAGTTTTGCAGTCCCACCCAGGCGCTACCAGTGATCCCCCGGACAGGCTCGAAGTCGCGGAAGGCGATCTGTGCGCCATACATGGGGCCATAATAGAAGACAAGATAATAACCAACAACTGGCACGAGCATCAGATAGATATACTTATTGCGGGCAAAGTCCTTAACGACCCGGTGCACGAACGCGCCAATTCTACCCCTGGGCGGTATCACAGCACGACTTGCCTGTGCAATTGCCATGAGCCTGCTCCCTCTTTCCTGGCTGGTCTTGCGATGGGTATGTCAGACCTCCGAGGTGCTCTATCGGGCACCTCGGAGGTCTGGAAAAACGTCTAGCGCTTGTTATAGCGATCGAGTGCGGCCTGGCGCAGCTTGACAGCGTCGTCCATGCCAAACTGCTTGAACTGCGCCACCGTCTTGTCCCAGTTGTCCACGGGCACGTCGCCGGTGATGGTCTTGGCGAACTGCTCGGAGAACAGGGTGTTGACGTCGGTCATGATTTTGTTGAACTGCTTAGACTCGTCGGCGTTGGGTGTGATGGGAGGCATCCACCAATCGTTGACCGGCTTAGACCATGTCTCAACGGCGGCAAGCTGTTCGGTCAGGGTCAGGTACTGCGTGAAGTAGCGGTAGTCCTGCACGAACGGCCCGGCAAAGTTGGAGCGGAAGTAGCGAGCCATGGCCACAGCCAACGGATACTGTGGATTCTTCACCACAACGTCCATGTACTTGGGGAAGCCGTTGACCCAGTTGAAGCTGATGCCCTCAACGCCAAAGTTGTAGAGGATGTGGCCCTCATAGCTGAAGGCGTAATCCAAGAGTTGCATGATCTCTTTGACGTTCTTGGCGGCGGTGGTGATGACGGCTGTGTTGCCGCCCGGGCTGTTGGGATCCTTCTGGCTGAGATGCACCGGGTCGCCCTTCTTCATCACGGGGTACGGTGTGCCAACCAGCTTGAAGGTGGCCGGCTCCTTGCCCGCCATCAGGCCGGCAAAGTAGCCAATACCGGAACCAGTGTAGGCAACCCACGAGCCGAGCTGGCTGCCGGTGATCTTGGCGTCGCGCAGCTTGGTATCCATGTTCACCCAATCAAGGTCAATCAGGCCTTCCTTGTACCACGCAGCCGTGTCCTTGAGGAATGTCTTGAACTCCGGCATAACAGGTCCCCACTTCACGACGTTGTTGACCTGGAAGAAGCCCATTGCCGTTCCATAGGCAGCCACGAAGGCGCCGTTCGTCCAGGCAAAACGCATGGAATCATTCTGTCCCCAGGACGGAGTGAAGGGAATCTCATCGGCCTTGCCGTTGCCGTTAGGATCCTTGGTCTTGAAGGCCACCAGCATGTTGTGCCAGTCGTCAACCGTTTCAGGGGTTGCAATGTTGAGTTTCTTCATCCAGTCTTCGCGGATGGTGGGGCCAACGAAGATGAGCAGGCGCGGGTCGCCGCGGAAGAAGGGGAATCCGTAGATGTCGCCATCGTCAGTAACAAACTGCTTGCGCCAATCCGGGTTCTTGGCCAGACAGTTCTTGAAGTTCGGCGCATATTGATTGACCAGGTCGTTGAGCTTGAGGATGACGCCATCCTTGATTGCCTTGGCGGGGCCGCCGGGGTAGGTCGTCTCGCTGATCCAGTTGGTCTCGATGACATCGGGGAACTTGCGCGAGGCGAGCATCAGGTTGAAGGCTTCCGTCTCCTGCCCGGCCGCAGGGTGCTGGAAGTCAAGATGGATGTTGGTGCGCTTTTCCTGCTCGATGTAGCAGGCCATTTCGTTGAAACTCTTCATGCTGGCGCCCGGGTTGCCGCCAAGCCCCACCCAGTAGGTGATGTTCAGCTTGTCCTTGCTAATGGGCAGAGGAATGCCGCCGCTGCCCTCGAGAAGCCACGCGGGGCTGCCGGTGTCGCCATTGGGGCGCTTGGGGCCGGTCGCTGCTGCTGTTGCCGTTGGCGGTACAGCAGTGGGCGGGACGACTGTTGCGGCTGCCGGCGCGGCTGTTGCGGCTGCGGGCGCCTTGGTTGCGGTCGGTGGAACTGCGGTTGGCGGAACTGCTGTCGGCGGAACCTTGGTTGCCGTCGCTGTCGCGCCGCAGGCCGAGAGGGCGATTGCGGCAACGCCCATACCCATGGTGCTCAGGAACAGACGCCGATTGATCTTCTTCATGTTTCTCCTTTCATCATGCTTCTTACAGATCTGGATCTGGAAGACCTTAAGACTGCTGGCAGACACTGGCGCCCGGACAGGCTCATGATTGGGGGGCTGGCCCTTTTCTCATGCCACCCGTGCTGACAGATGACAACTGCTCTTCGTGCACGACAGCCCACACCTCCTACGCGTGACGATCAAGCAAGAGAGACGGTGAAAGAGAAGTACGTTGAACACGATGGACAGGTCTACGGCGAGTCAGTTGCCGCGGCCGGGGGGACGTCAGCGAAGCCGCGAAGGGTGGTGTATGACGATAGTATCATACCCTTCGCACTTTGTCAACGCCAAACGATCACAAGTCGGGCGCGCAGACCGTGTCAGCGCAATGGATAGGCGTGCATCTGCTCTTGGTGGTCGCCAGGGCAGACGTTTGGCAACAGGCGTCCCTCGGGGATGGGCGAGAGGGTGTGGGCACAGGTTCTGTGCACAGTTACTTGACAGGCGCAACGATGCGTAGGGGCAGGTCTGAGACCTGCCCGCCTGCCCCGTCTGGTCGTGGGAAGGCAGGTCTCAGACCTGCCCTTACGTACAGACGGGCGACTTTGCACAAGCCCTGAGTGTGGGCATGGGCGGCTGGTAGCGAATGACCACCGAATATGGTATACTAATTTCACGCCACATCATACGTAGTATAGTGCAAAAGCAACCGGTGTGTTGCCGTTTTCGGTCATCAAGAGGACATGGAGAGGACATCTTTGGCCGATCCAGAGCCAGGCGCCGCCTTCGAAAGCGATGTTCACCGCGCGCTTGTGCAACTGTATGATCCCGACAAATTGGGCAGAAGTCCGCTGCTCGATGTCTTTGGCTTGCGCCGTCATGCCGCTCCCGCAACCGCGTTGCGCCGCATTCTGCTCGATGCGATCGAAGCGCTTAGACCCGAGGATACGGCGCCGCTCCAGGCGACTGTCTGGCGCATATACCATATCCTGCGCCACCGTTACGTCGAGCAGATACCGCAGCAAGAAATCGCCGTCAGCCTCGCACTCAGCCAGCGCCAGTTACGCCGCCACGAACAGGTGGCGCTCCATGTGCTGACCAATCACCTGGTCAGCTTTTATGGTGTGTCACTGCCTGCCGCCGCCCCTGTGACCGCCGCTCCAACTGTGACCGCTGCGGCTGGCGATGATTCGTCAGAGACAGCCAGCCAGGAGTTTGACTGGCTGCGCACAGCGGTTGCCAGTGAATCGATCCGTCTCGCCGATGTTCTTGATCCGGTGCTGGTGACGTTGCGCCCCTTGCTGCGAGCCTCGCGAGCGCGGGTTGAGACAGAGATGCCCGCTGATCTGCCGTTTGTGGCAGTCCATGTGATGACTCTGCGCCAGGCTCTGGTGAGCATCTTGACCGTCGCTGCCCACTGTGTGCGCAATGGGACCATTTCTATCAGCGCGTCGTCCCAGGCATCCCAGGTCGTGATTCTTTTTGAGGCCAGGCCGGCGGCGAAGGCCCATCGCTCTCCCCTGGCGCGTGACGACGTGGAAACCCTGGAGATGGCCCACCAACTCGTTGTTCCGTCTGGAGCGAGTCTGCAGGTGAATACTCAGGCAACGCCGCAGGCCGCTTTCACGGCCAGCGTCAGCGTGCCGGTGGCGCAGAAGGTTTCTGTGCTCGTGATCGACGACAATGCCGATGCGCATCAACTGCTCAAGCGCTTCCTCGATGGCAGCGCCTACACCTTTGTTGGCGTGTCTGACCCGCGCGAAGCCCTGGCCAAAGCGACAGCCTTTGCCCCCGGCGTCATTCTCCTGGATGTCATGCTGCCCGGCATTGACGGCTGGGAGCTGCTGGGGCGGCTGCGCGAGCATCCGGTGACCCGCCACACGCCTGTCATTGTCTGCACCATTCTGCCGCACGAGCGCCTGTCGCTCACCCTGGGAGCAGCCGCGTTTCTGCGCAAGCCTTTCACCCGGGCTGCGCTTCTGGCTGCGCTGGACGCTCAGGTTGGTCAGTCTGGTCAGGTTGGTCCGTCTGCTCCTCTCCGAGCCGCCCACTGATGACCTCGATATAGCGCAGTATCTGAGCCAGGCTCAGTCCTCCGCTGCGCATAATGCACAGCGCATTTGTCACCACGGGGTGCCCCGCAGGATCGCGCGCCGAGACCACGATGAACGGCACGTCGCGCCATTCTTCGCGCGGGCGTAGGTTCAGCACCTGGAAGCCATCCATGCCGGGCATGGTCAGGTCGAGCAGCACCACGTCGGGGCGTTCCTGGCGCAGGATTGACAGGGCCTGCTGCCCATTGTTGGCCGTGAGAACGCGATAACCCCGCCCGCTCGATGTGAGCATGCGCCAGAACAGGCGCACGGCCTCCGTCTCGTCGTCGACGATGAGCACCGTCCCGCTCATGATATGCAGCCGTTCCAGGCTTGCCAGCAATGCCTCGCGCGCGATGGGCTTGATCAGGTAGCCGTCGGCGCCCAGCGTGTGTGCGGCGTCTTGTTCGGCAGGAAGGCTGCAGATCAGCGCCGGCGTCGCTTCCGGCAAGATGACCGACGTGCTCATCTGCTCGATCGTCGAGACAAAGGCGGAATCGTTAATCAGCAATGCGTTGGCCGGCTCGCGCTTCATCTCCAGCGCCGCCGCAGCGAGGCTCTCTGCCTCGATGATATCGGCGTTGCGCAGATATCGTTTCAGAAGCCTCTGCAAGACCCGTCCCTTTTCGACCACGATCAGGCGCGAGCGTAACTGGGGATGGGGCGCCAACCAGGGGCGCGTGCGCTGGTGAAACTCCCACTCCGGGTTGATCCATGATTGAGCTTTGGCGCTGCCGGGCTCAGGAGTCTCAATCGGCAGCGAAAAGAAGAAGCTGGTGCCCTGGCCGGGCGTGCTCTCGAGCCACATGCGCCCGCCGTGCAATTCCACGAACTGTTTGCTGATGCTCAGGCCAAGCCCGCTGCCGCCCTTGCGCCGCCGTAGTGAGTTATCGATCTGGTGAAAGGGACGGAAAAGCTTGTCTTGTTCTTCGGCAGCAATGCCTGGCCCCGTGTCGGTCACGCCGACAGTCACCTCTTGCCCCTCGACGACGGCGTGTACCTCGACCCCGCCGTGATCGGTGAAGCGTCCGGCGTTGCTGAGCAGGTTGAGCAAGACCTCGCGCAGGCGGGTACGATCGCAGAACAGATCAATCCCGTTTGGTACGTTCACGCGCAGATAGAGCCCCTTGGACTCATAGAGCGGGCGCATGGCTTCGACCGCGGCCATGACGATCTCGTGCAGGCCGGCACGCTCTTTTGTCAGCGCCATTTGTCCTGCCTCGATCTGGCTCAGGTCCAGGACGTCGTCGATGAGAGCGGAGAGATGTTGGCTGTTGCGCAAAATGACGTCCAGGTCTGCCCGCAGTGGCGGCGGAATGCGCCCATAGGTCTTGGGTGACTGGAGCATCATCTCGCTGAAGCCGATGATCATGTTGAGGGGCGTGCGCAGCTCGTGGCTGACATTGGCCACAAACTCGGCCTTGGTGCGCTCGGCGTCTTCGGCCACGCGCCGGGCAACCACCAGCATCTCATTCAGCCGCACCATGTTGGCGCCGGCGTCAGCGAGATCAGCCAGCGCCAGTTTAAGCTCGGCCTGATTGTTGCGCGCCTGGTCAGCCTGTTGATGCGCTTCCTCATAGTGCTGCCAGGACCACTGTAAGGCGTCGGTCATCGGTTTCAGCGCCAGCCAGCACAGCAAGAAAGCTCCCCACATGACACTCGCGGTCAAAGCCCACAGCGTCAGATTGAGGGGCGCGCCGCCTCGCACAGCAGCAACCGATACGAGCGTGGCGACAACTGCCATCAGGAAGCCCGGCCGCGCATCGATCAGCAAGACGACCAGCATGACCGGCAGAACGAGCAGGCACAACACAGGGTACACCGGCAGCCAGGTCATGCCCGCCACAATGGCCGCAGACCACAGCCCCACGAGCAGCCAGGCGCGCGCCAGATAGGTGCGGCCCAGCACAGCGCGCAGGAGGAATGGCGCAAACATCAGGAAGATGCCAGTGTAGCCGGCTTGCCAAATGGCGGGGAACTGGATAACAGACAGAATCAGTCCAAACCCGACGATTGCGGTGGCGGAGTACAATGATGCCAGGGCTTGATCTTGTACCTGACGCAGGTTTGCCTCATGCTCGCCGTCGGGCACGCCGGCTGGCGCGACAATCGTTTTCTGCATTGTGTACGGCCTCCAAACCGCCTCAACTGCGCATATTGTAGCACAGTTGCTCATTCTCGTCACGGCGCAGGATAACCGCAGGGCAGTCGCCATAGTGCGATTGCCCTGAACAAAACCACCAGGATATCTTGACAAGCTGCCGTCTCTGTGCTAGAATGGCTCGTGTAAACAGTTACAAGCTCCGCTATGCTGTTGTGTCCTCATGGCCTCACGGTTTGGTTGTTCTCTTTCATCGCACAAGGGAAAACGAGCAGGTTGTCTTTCAGTCTCGGGCAGAGTTGCTACGAGTATGTGATTCAGCCCTGACGGCAGTTCCCAGGCCTCGACGAATAAAGTAATGTGGCGGACATGGAAACAATCAGAGATGTTGCGCGGCACGCAGATGTGTCAGTTGCCACCGTTTCTCGCGTTATCAACAACAGTGGTCATGTTAGCGAGGAACTCACGCGTCGGGTGCAAAATTCCATCATTGACCTCGGCTTCGAGCCGGATTTTCTTGCGCGCACCTGGCGCACGCGCATCACACGCACCATCGCTGCTGTCATCTCCGACAACACCAGCCCGCATCACGGCGTTTCGCTGCGCGAAGCAGGCGCTGTTGCCCTGGCTCACGATTATACCCTGATCCTCTGCACCACCTATCGCGATCCTGAGATTGAGCGCCGCTATCTGCGCATGCTGCGCCGGCGGCGCATTGATGGCATCATGCTCAACAGCGTCGGCGCATGCAAGGACGAAATCGCCCGGCTGGGCGATCTCGGCGTACCGGTTGTCTTGCTTAATCGCCCCCTGGCTGCCTATGGCCCCCTGGTAGATGCTGTGGTTGTTGACAGCTATCAGGGCTCACGCAGGCTGGTGAATCACCTGATTGATCTGGGCCACCGGCGCATTGCCATGCTCTGCGGCGGCCTGCACGACTACCACAGGCTGGGTCGGCTGCGTGGCTACCAGGATGCCTTGCAGGAGCACGGGATTGCCTTCGACGAGAAACTGATCCGCTGGAACGATAGCAAACAGGCCGATCAGAAAATGCCTGTACACGATCTGTTGACTATGAACCCGCCGCCGACGGCACTCTACGCCTCTGACTACGATGCAGGGTTGGCAGCGATGACGGCGCTGCGCACTCTGCAGCGGCGTATTCCTGAAGACATCGCCTTTGCCATGTTTGATGACGTCACATGGGGGGAGTTCGTTGATCCTCCGCTGACCGTGCTGCGTAACCCGGCGGAAGAGTTGGGGCGCGTGGCCATGCAGCTCCTCTTCGCCCGTTTGGCCGATCGCAGCCGCCCACAGCAGGAGATCGTGCTTCAACCTGAAATGGTTGTGCGGCGCTCTTGTGGTTGGACCGGGCAAGTTAGCGTGGCAGCGACCACGCGCACGGGCGCTGTGGCCTTGCGTTTGGCGGGTTGTTAGGGGGGAGTGTGCGGCGCAATGAGCATTAGGCGGCGGGTTTCGTAGCCCATGAAGATTGATGGAACCCTGTCACCGGTGGCCGTTGGGGCAGGACATGAACCGGGGGAGGCAGCAAATTGGCTGGTAACGTTCAGGGCGAAAACGTGCTGCTCGAGGTCAACGATCTCAGGATGCACTTTCCGATCAAGCGCGGCTTCCTTCGCCCCAAGCTTGTTGGCTACGTCAAGGCCGTGGACGGCGTTAGCTTCTACATCCGCGAGGGCGAGACGCTGGGGCTGGTGGGCGAAAGCGGATGCGGCAAGACGACCACCGGGCGGTTGATTCTGCGTGCTTACGATCCAACGGGCGGCGAAGTATGGTTCAAAGACCGCAAGTTGGGACGCGTCAACGTCGCGGCTTTGGATAAACGGCAGCTCCGGCAATTGCGCCAGAACATGCAGTTGATCTTCCAGGACCCGTATTCCTCGCTCAATCCCCGCATGACCCTGCTCGAGATTGTGGGGGAGCCGCTATACGTCAACAATGTGGCGAAGGGGAGCGAGATGAAGGAGCGGGTCGCCGAACTCTTGCGGGTTGTCGGCTTGCGCCCCGAGTATATGAGCCGTTATCCGCACGCCTTCAGCGGTGGGCAGCGCCAGCGCATCGGCGTTGCGCGGGCGCTTGCCCTTCATCCCCAACTTGTCGTCTGTGATGAGCCGGTGTCAGCGCTTGATGTTTCTGTCCAAGCGCAGGTCATCAACCTGCTTCAAGAACTGCAGGAGAAGTTTAGCCTCACTTATTTGTTCATCTCACATGACCTGAGCGTGGTCGAGCACATCAGCGACCGGGTGGCCGTGATGTATGTGGGCAAGCTGGTTGAAAGCGCCAAGACGACAGGGCTCTTCACGAACCCGAGGCATCCCTATACCGAAGCGCTGCTTTCGTCGGTGCCCAAAGCCGATCCCCGCATTCGGACAGAGCCAATCGTGCTGCCGGGTGAAGTGGCCGATCCGGCTCATCCGCCCAGCGGCTGCTATTTCCACCCGCGCTGCCGCTATCGCATAGAGCGCTGCGAGAGCGAGGAACCGGCGTTGCGCCAGATTGGGCAGGATCACTTTGTGAGTTGTCATCGCGCAGAGGAATTGGAGTTGATTGGGGTGCCAAGCCAGGCCGAGCCGGCCAGCTAGTGGTCGGCCACATAGAAGGCGAGTTATCATGCTGCCTGCCCCCTGGACTGCCCCCTGGACTGCCCAGGGCAGGCAGGGCAGGCTGGCGTTTCGGCAGGCCAGGGAACGAAGTGAAGCATCTCCTAGCCGAGATTCTTCGCCCCGCTCAGAATGACAGGCGCCCACTGCAAAAAGGTCTGGACGGACACGTCATTGCGAGCGGAGCGAAGCAATCTCCCCCGTGTTGCGCCATAACGGAGATTGCTTCGTCGCAAAGAGCACTCCTACTCAGAAACTTCCCGCTGTCATGTGCCCACTGCAAGAAGGTCAAATGGTCGATCGAACTGAGCATTTGCCCCATTTAGTGACCCGAAATAGCCTCATTAGGGCCGAAATGGCATCCAAGGCACGTCGTTTTGATGCCGTCTCCCCACCAGGCGAAGTCTGATGACCTTTTTGCAGTGGGCACCTGTCATTGCGAGCGTCCTTTGCGAAGCAATCTCCTTTGCACGCGGCGGGGGAGACTGCTTCGTCGCTGAGGAGCGCTCCTCGCAGAGACAGTTTCTGCCGTCAGGCATACCGCCAAAGGGGCGGTATGGAGTTCTCGCAATGACGGTTGGGCTAACACGACCTTTTTGCAGTGGGCACATGACAGTGCTTTCCAGAGGAGGAAGCGGCCACCAAGACACAAGGACTGGAAGATCACCGAGTTGTTTTGCCTTTGTGGCGTTGGTGTCTTGATGGTTAGGATGGTCCCTGTTGCCTTCCGGTTCGTCTGGGCAAGATCAGAAAGGAGGTGAGAACGAATCCGAATAGGGCATGGAGTAGAACGACTGAGTCGGTTCTCGCCCAAAGCCAAACCAATATGGAGGAAGTAACGTGAAAAGGACCCGTGCAATAACCCGCCGCCAGTTCATGCGCGTGAGCGCACTGGCTGCCGCGGGTGTAGTCGCAACAGCCTGTGGGGCCACCCCCACAGCGACTCCCGTTCCACCCACGGCCACCAAGCCGCCGGCGCCCACCAACACCGCGGTTCCGTCTGCGCCAGCAGCGCCGACGGCGACCAGCGCGCCTGCTGCTGCCACTGCCGCCCCGCCGGCGCCCACCGTTTCCTTCAAAGAAGCGCCCTCGCTCGTCGAGCTGGTCAAGGCTGGCAAGCTGCCGGCGGTGGATCAACGCTTGCCCAAGAACCCTTGCGTCATGACAGGGTACGAGGGCGTCGGCAAGTATGGCGGCACCTGGCGGCGCGCCTTCAACGGCGTCGCGGACCGCTGGGGACCCACCAAGCTGGTGGACCGCGGGTGGGGCTGGTTTGACTCGAAACTGGCCTTGCAGCCCCGCTTGCTCGAATCGTGGAGTGTGAGCGCGGACGGCAAAGAGTGGACCATCAAGCTGCGCCAGGGACTCAAGTGGTCGGATGGCAAGGCGGAATACACCACCGATGACATCGCCTGGTGGTACAAGAACGAGCTAACGAACAAGAAGCTGACTCCCGCTCTGCCCACGCCCTGGACGAGCCCGGACAAGAGCTTTGTCGTGTTCGCGGCAGTGGACAAGTACACGGCCAAGTTCACCTACAACAAGCCCAAGCCCATGTTCATCGCCAACATGAGCCGCGGCGGCGCCAGCGGCCCCGTCGCGCCCAGCCACTATCTGAAGGGGAAGCACGAAGACACGACGAGTGACAAGGTGGCGTTGGAAGCAGAGTACAAAAAGGCCGGCCAGGATAGCTGGGCAAATTACTATCTGAATATCGTCAATCAGTGGCAAAACAATCCTGACAAGCCGGTGCTCGGCGGCTGGATTGCCAAGGGCGTGCTCTCTAAAGAACTGTTTGTGATGGAGCGGAACCCGTACTTTTTCGCGGTGGACAAGGATGGCAACCAACTGCCCTACATTGACAAGGTCACGCACCGCCTGTTCGAGAATCAGGAGGTGAAAAACCTGTGGGTGACCAACGGCGAGATTGACATGCAGGCCCGCCACATGACTATCGGCGACCTGGCGCTCTACAAGAGCGGCGAAGCCAAGGGCGATTACAAGACGGTCATGGCGATCAACGCTAGTCACGTCGCCATGCAGCTCAACCTCAGCACCAAGAATAAGCTGCTCAACGAGTTCTTCAACCAGCGCAACGTGCGCATCGCCATCTCGCACGCCATCAACCGCGACCAGGTCAATCAACTGGTGTTCAATGGCTTGCTCAAGCCGCGCCAATACAGCCCGCTGCCCATGTCGCCACAGTACTATGAAAAGGCGTCCACCGCTTTCGTCAAGTACGATGCGGCCACCGCGAACAAGCTGCTGGACGAGGCCGGCTACAGCAAGAAGGACGCCAACGGCATTCGCCTGCACAAGGACGGCGTGACGCCGATCAGCTTTATCGTCGAAGGCACCGACCAGACCGGCACGCCGACTGAAGACGCGGCGCTGCTGGTGAGCAAGGACCTGGCCAAGGTGGGCATCAAGACCACCTACAAGTATGCCGAGCGATCGCTCTACACCCAGCACTTCGAAGCCAACGACATCGAGGCTGCCTGGTGGGGCGGCGACCGCACCGTATTGCCCCTGGTGCCAGAGGCCATCATCTTCCGCGGCGTCCAGCCGGACCGCCCGTGGTGCCCCGGCTGGG
>CAYOEZ010000075.1:0-18748 GCA_964402955.1 uncultured Ktedonobacterales bacterium
ACAGCGAGCGTTGGCTATAAGACCGGACTGTGCGGACTACTACTACAAACTTGGTGATATGTTGGAGTTCGTGGGCGCACCCGACAACGAGGCCGCCGCGAAGGCATATCGCCGCGCTATCGAATTAGAACCCAACCATGTGCCGGCTCTCGGCGCGTTAGCGATGCTGTATGGCGTACCCGAGGACGTGGTTCCATTGGAAGAGGCGCTGGCGTGCTCTGAAAGAGCGACGGACGCTTATCCAACAAGGAGTCATTGGCTCGTCCTCGCTCGTTTATACAAAGATGCTGGGCGCCAGGAGGATTCTGAGATGGCACTGAAGAAGGGTCTTCTCCAGATGTACGATACCACGCCACAAGTGTACTGAGCGAGCGGTATTGCGCAGCCGGTAGAAAGGCACGGGGTTGAAGAGCTACGCCGGAGACCCATGAGTTGTGACCCTGCGGTCGTGGTTTCACTTGGTAGAAACTCCGTTCTACGGATCTCGGCGGGGAGAATTGTCCGACCGCTGTCGGTGGCGGCGCTACCGCCAACCGCGTGGACGACGGCGATGGCACGCGCATCACCGGTGACATCGGCGGAGTGGTGACCATCTAAATCGGCGACTACCACGAGAAGAGAGGGACGCCAGTTAAGAAGTACCACGCCATCGGCGGGCAGCGGGTGGCGATGGATGACAACGACACGCTGCGCTTTCTGCTGACCGACCACCTGGGATCGACGTCGATCACGGCGGACACGAACGGCAGCCTCTCCAGCATGCTACGCTACAAGGCGTGGGGCGAGAATCGCTACACGAATGGGACGACGCCCACCAGCTACCACTTTACAGGGCAGCGCGAAGAGAGCGGGCTTGGCGCAGGGGTGTACTTCTATGGGGCGAGATGGTACGACAGCGGGCTGGGACGCTTCCTGCAGGCGGATACCGTAGTGCCGGGCGCGGGGAATCCGCAGGCGTATAACAGGTACAGCTATGTACTGAACAATCCGTTGCGGTACATCGATCCAACAGGCCACGAGAATGAGGCCTCGGATTTCATTCAGGGTGTTCTGTCTCAATGGAGCTTTAACAACAACTGGTGGAACCCGGTAGCGCAGCAGGCGGTGAAGGTCACGCCCAATGAGTCCGAGTGGAAGACGGCTGGGCGGCACATTGGCAACGTCGCATCCATGATTCAGGGTATCGGTGAAGCATCTGCCGGAAGTGGCTTTATGCTTGGCGGAGCGGTGATCTGCGGGACAGGTATACTGTGTGCCCCAGGCGTAATACTCATCGCAGGAGGCGCGACCTTCGCCGCTCACGGCGCTGGTACGGCGCTTACAGCTGCTGCGCAGGAAGGCGGCTTGCTGGGCGATGGCCTGGTCAAGATGCTGGGCCAGCAAGGACCTCAGTTTCCAAGCCAGACTCTGTGGCAGGGTAAACAAGGACACCTTGATGTGGAAAATCCTGCTCCAGGCAGCAGACCAGGCCAGATCCATTTCCAGACACCGGGACGTGGCAAGGGTGTCCTGAAGTGGACCTACGATCCTACTACGGGTGACTTCCTGCCCGCGGGCAAAGGCGTCCTACCACCGAAATGGTTGACTGATCTGCTGAAAGACGAGAAGTTCCTGAAAGGACTTGAGAAAGGCCTCAGATATCTCGGAGAGCCACAATGATGAATGACCCGATGAGGCGCGTTCTCAACATCCCTGAACTGCTAAGGAGTGTGGAGACAGAGAATCTGGTGCCGGTCCTCATGGAGCTCGCACACTCCGAGGTCATGCAGATCAAAGAGTGCTTCTTCCTGAAGGATCTGCTGCCCGATGACTTTGATGTTGACACAGCTCTTGCCGCCGCCTCGGACCGCACAGATCTGGAATCTAGCTTCCATGTACACATCGAGGACCAAGTTCAGGACACCTTCAGAAATGACCCAGTGCGTGTGTTGGCACAGGGTGTCCTGTACGCATGCGAGTTGAAAAGGAATCTGGCGACGAGGGGACGCTTCTTGATTTTTGTCTCTTTCACTAGCCCGCAGTGCACAATGACGCCAGATGGGGAGCCTGACGAGTTCACTAGCTGCACTGTGCGATTCCACGCCTTGCGGCCGAATGAGTTACCCTGGAGCGATCTCGGCAGCGCCAATGCGATCCTTATTCTGGATTCGTCAGCGGAAGAGCACGAACTGTGCGGCGCTCTGGGCATCACTCACGTTCCGCATGCCGTCTCGTAGCGAGCCAGGCGATGGCGCACAACGGGAACCGGCATCCGCCTGACTCTATTCGAGCTTGTAAAGCAGTACACGACAATACCTGGTGACAAAGGGACCGTGCCCCTCAACTCAGATGCCCCCACCTATCTGTCGGCCTGACGGGGACCTCGACCTATTTGGGCGAGACACAGTATACCGCCTGGGGCGCAGTCGACCTGCGCAAGCTGGGGTCATCCGGCTCGCCGGTCTTGCTGACCGACTACGTCTACTATTCGTGGACCACTGCTAATGGGCGGGGACGGCTCAGCGAGATCAAGACGGGCACGAGCGGCAATCCCATCTCCTTGCAGGACCTTGACTATCAGTATGACGCTGTGGGCAACGTCGCCCAGATCGACGATTACAAGGCGGGCTTTCCCCAGACGCAGAGCTTCAGCTACGACGCTCTCAATCGCCTAAAGACGGCGCAGGCCAGCGGCGGAACCTACGGCGACTATGGGCAGGATGCGTACCTCTACAGCTTCTCCGGCAACCTGACGTCGAAGGCGGGGCGCACGCAGTCATACACGGATACACTGCATGCGCATGCGGTGGGTGCGACAAGTAATGGCGACTGGTACAAGTATGACGCCAATGGCAATATGATCACGCGCACGGTTGGCGCCGACACCTTCGCTCTCACCTACGACGTGGAGAACCGGCTGACGGAGGCCAAGAAGAACGGGACGACGATCGCGACCTTCGCGTATGACGGGGATGGGAAACGGGTCAAGGCGACCGTGGATGGGACCACGACGGTGTACGTTGGCGACTACTACGAGGTAGGCGCAACGACGAAGAAGTACTACAGCATTGGCGGCGTGCGCGTGGCGATGTACGACAACAACACGCTGCGCTACCTACTGGGTGACCACCTTGGATCGACGGCGATCACCGCGGATAGCAGCGGAAGCCTCTCCAGCGAGTTACGCTACAAGGCATGGGGCGACAATCGCTACACGAATGGCACGACGCTGACGACATACCACTTCACAGGGCAGAGAGAGGAGAGCGGGCTCGGCGCAGGGGTGTACTTTTATCAGGCGCGCTGGTACGACAGCGGGCTGGGACGATTCCTGCAGGCGGATACGATCGTGCCGGGCGCGGGAAATCCGCAGGCGTATAACAGGTATGCCTATGTCCTCAACAACCCACTCCGCTTCATGGATCCCACTGGTCACGCGCCCTGCGACGGAGAAGAGACGTGTGGCAAACCCCGTCCTCCGAGACCATACAGCCTGGCCGAGTCCAACCAGGAAGCTGACATGCTCGTGTCAGAATGGTTATGGGAGACCGGCCCCGGGACGAGGACGTTCGGTCCTGATGACTCCATGACGCAGGACATCATGTTCGGCGACAGGATAGGAAAGTTCTACGAGGCGTGGGCCGCGGCCGGTTGGGTAGACAACTTCGAGTACCAGGACCAGATCGAAGGTAACAGATCGGACTTGGGCAGCTGGGGACAGGCGTTTACCCGGGGACACAAAAATCGCTTCACAGCGGAGGAGTTGGAGCGTCGAGGCATAAATGTCTCTCCGGGGAGTCCGTACGACAAGATAGATACGACAATCGGATCCTACGATACCATCAAGACATCACGCTACGACCAGTCTCTGATCAAGGTCGAGGTGACAAACTCGATGAACTGGAAATCGGGTCTCAGAGTGGGTAACTTTGCCCCTGTGCCTGACGTACCACGCTCAGTCATGGGGCCAGGAGGAACGACAACACAAAGATTTTATTGGTTCGCCTACAGTCCCGCCAAGGCCCAGCCGTAGCGCGCTTGGGAGTATCAGAACACGTGGGGAGGGCAGTTCAGGGATGAAGACGAATGCACTTGAGGCGCCGGCGCGGCGCAAGGCAGGTTCGCATTGGCGGATCAATGCTCGTGTGTTGCTGGTCGTTGGCTTGCTTGCGCTGGTTGTGGGCTTCTGCCGGCCTGAGTGGCCCTACTCCAATCCGCCGCCGTCGCTGCGCGTCGAGGACCTGGTTGGCACATGGCAGGAGCACTATCTGGCCTACGGCACCGATATCTTGGTCTTGCGGGCCGACGGTACGTTTCAACAGACGTACAAGGATGGATCCTACGTCTATCAGACGTTGCCACACCCCTGGACCGTGGAGCGTTTTGCTGATGGCAGAGTTCGCCTGCACCTTCAAGGGGCGCGCTACTATGCGGCGGGCATCGCAATGGGTGAATCGGACAGGTCCTGGTTCTACGATCCGATCGCCGGGGAGTCCGTCAAAATGGCCGGCGATCTCGTGCTGAACGTCCAGATCTCTGCGCGGGGTGAGACTGCACTTGTCCACATGGTAGGAAGTGCTGACGAGGGTTGGATCATTCTCGTGCTAGGTCTGCGTGCCGAGCGGTTCCGGCGCGTGGGGCCACCGTAATGCTGGCGTTCAGGTGCAAGAGGCCACAGGTGAAAGTAGCATACTCCTGTGGCCTCAGCTGGAAACCCTACTACACTACAGATGCCCGCCGGTCGCCCTTCAATCGGCGGGTAGCCGTGGGTCTATCATGTTCCGGTCTGGGCTTGATTCACGGCTGCGAGCGCCGCGTTCACGAGTTGCGTAACCTCCGGCGTGGCCTGCAAGAAGCCGACGCGGCCGGCTCGCTCCTGGATCGCCTGGGCATAGGCAAGGGCGGGCAACTGCACGGGCACGCCGCCCAGCAGTGACGCCGGCGGCTCGTCTCCGTTTATCTTCTTTTCCTCCTGCTTGATACTCTGCCAGTTGCGCAGGACCTCCTGCGCTCCGCTGACCTGCACGTCGCCAAAGACGTGGGGATGGCGGCGCATTAGCTTGCTTGAGATGCCTGCCAGAACGTCGTTGACGTCAAACTCGCCGTTCTCGATCGCAACTTGCGAATGGATCATGACCTGCATGATCAGGTCGCCCAATTCCTCACATAATTCCTGACGGTTGCCGCTGTCCAGCGCCTCCAGAACCTCGTAGGTTTCCTCGAGCACAAACGGCTTGAGCGTGTCATGTGTTTGCTGGCGATCCCACGGGCAGCCATCGGGTGCGCGCAGCCGGGCCGTGATCTCGCGCAGTGTGTCGAACGAGCGCACGGGCGCAGCAGCGGGTGTTGCGGCGATGACCGCCTATCGCTGGGTGAGCGCCTTTGGGGCGGAGCTCTTGCCCGTGGCAGCGTTGTTCGGGGTGGTGCGGTCGAGCGGGGTGGTGGGGGTGGACGAGAAGTGGGTGCTGGCGCCGAAGAACAGCAAGGCGGCGGGGCCGAACCGGCGCTGGATGTATGTCTACCTGGCGGTGGACTGCCACACCTACGACTTGCTGCACATCGCCATCTCTGAGCGCAACACGGAAGAGAGTGCACGGGCCTTTCTCTTGGCGCTGCGGGCAAAGGGGTACCACCCGCGGGTGGTGGTGACAGACCTGCGCCAGGACTACGGGCCGGCGTTGGCAGCGGCGTTTCCAGCTGCCGAGCACCATGAATGCCTGTTTCATGCCGGGCAGGCGCTGCATCGGCAACTGCGGGACATCTATGGCTGGCAAGGCAGCCGAACGGACGCCCAGGCTGTGGCTGTGCGGCAGATGGTCGATGAGCTATTGGCATCCGAGACCAAACGCACGGCACAGCGCCGCTATGAGGTGGTGATGGCGCAGCGGGAGGCGCTGCTGGCGGTTGAGCCAGGCCTGGCAAGCGTCTTTGCCACCCTGGAGACGCACTGGCCGACGCTGCTGAACGGCATTGAGAGCGACCTGATCCCACGCACGAACAACACGGTGGAACTGGTGATCCGGCGCTTCGATCAACATTACCAGCCTGTCCAGGCCGACAGGCCTGGGAACTTCTGCGGCTTTGAATCGGTCGAGACAGCGGCGCTGTTCCTGGGTGTGTTTGAGAAGGTCTATCGCTTCACGCCCTTCTCGCAGGACGCACCCCGACAGGTCGGGGCGGGGCAAGTCGCCATTGGAGGTTGCCGGGTATGACGTGGCCCAGATGCCGATGGCTGACGTGCGCCGGGGATGGGCTTTGTCACTCCCCCAACAACGGTCAACCACCCATGTCCCAAACTAGTTACGCTCACTGTCTGCGTCTCCCACTCTGACAGCGGATGTGCTATAATGAAGACGTCCCAACAATAACCAGAGTTCCATACAGTTGACGGGGAAGAGTCGTGGATTCTGTCAGCAGCCGGGCCGCGCGCGGCCATCTCGCACGCCACCAGGCGCGCGCCATAGCACAGGCTGAGACTGTCGCCGGGATTGACGCCAGCCTGCCGCCGGCAGAGCGGACAGATGACCCCGTGCTCGTCGTCTTCTGCGGGGCGCCGGGGAGCGGCAAGTCCTATCTGGCGCGGCGCCTGCAACCGCGTCTGGCAGCGTTAGTCGTTGAAACGGATCACATTCGCCGTATCCTGTTTTCTGCGCCCTGCTACACTGCGGCGGAAAATGGCCGGGTCTACACCGTCTGCCACGACCTTATCGCACGCCGGCTCGGACAGCGCCAATCAGTCATCTTTGACGCTACCAACTTGCTCGAGCAGGGCCGGCGGCGGCTCTCCGCAATCGCAATGCGCAGCGGCGCACGCTTCGTGCTTGTCCATACAATTGCACCCGACGCGGTCATCCGCCAGCGCATCCAGCGCCGCAGCGAGCGCGGTGCTAGTGACAGCAGCGCAGTCGACCGCAACCGAGCAATCAACAGCTCAGAGTAGCACAACCACAAGCGCCGCCGCCAGCACATGCACGGTTCGCTGTAACAAGAACTGCTCGTATCCTGGACATTGCCGCCGCTACGTTGACAGCAACCAGAACAACCTCTGTGACCTCGGCGAATGCGCATACGTGTTTTGCTGCACCACGTCTGGCGGGATGGCCTGCCAGACAGCCGGCAGGAGCGCTGGCTATTACCCGCCCCATGCCGGCGCACCGGCGCATAGCGGCAGCCTCTACGTCCGACAGAGGCTGCCGCTAGTCTTTCAGTTGTTGTTGTGCCTGACGCAGCGTTTTCTTCGCACGAGCTCTTGACACGAGCTATTGTGTGGACCGACTTGCCGGATCTTTTCTATGACGCTGCGCGTGCCACGACCCGCAGCTCCTGTGCGCTGCTCAGGGTAACATCGCCGTCTAGCGCCACCACGAGCTTCTTGCCGGTCACGGTCATCGCTGCTGCAAGTCTGCCCGACGGGCCTATCACCTTCACCTGCGTGGCAGCCAGTCCGTCCGGCAACCCGAATTCCAGGGTGCGCAGAGTCACGCTGCCGTAGCGGACCGCGATGCCAAAGGTGACCGCCGCGCCGCGCACCTGCTGGCGGTAGGAGCCCCAGGCACCTCCCACGCTGAAGAAGCAGCGGAAGTTGCGCTGGTACATGAGGGGGGCAAAGCCGAGCTGTTTGGCCGGCGCATGGTGGTGATAGCCCGACAGCGCCAGCAAGAGCGACCAGCTCGACATCGCCCGCGCGTAGTGGTGGCCGCACTCGAATTCGTCCCACGGGTTGCGGGCAATGCCGTCGTGGCGATCGCGCACCGCCTGCACGACGGCCAGGCCCTCGTCGATGAATCCTTCGTAGATCAGGTGAGCTGCCACCTGGTATTCGATACCTGTCCACAACTCATCAGCGTAGGGGAAGGGATAGCGCGGCCGCCCACCGTTCGGCCACGAGCAGGCGAGCAGCCCGCCCTCATGGTTGAGGGCATAGGTGCGCTGGCAGTTGTGATGCTCCGCCAGGTCGTCGCGGAAGTTGTGGTCGAAGATGGCTTTGATAGACGAGCGCACGCGGGCCTGGGGCAGCACGTAGCCCAGGCCGACCACGTGGGCAAACCATTGGCCCAGCATCTGGTCGGAGAGGCAGCCGGGGCCGAACTGGTAGCGCGGAATCTCCTCACCCTCTCGCAGCGGTGTGGGATGGCGCTGGGGATAACGGTCGCGGCGAGAACGCACCTGACTCGTCGGCGTTATTTTCTGAATGTAGTACTCGCCGTTCCAGAGCTCCTCATCCAGGACCTTGCGTCCAGATTCATAGATACGTCGGTAGTCCTCCGCTGCCGCTTGATCGCCCAGGGCGCGCGCCATCTCCTCGGCAGCGCGGAGAGCGGCCAGGTAGAGGGTGCCCATCATGCTGTTGGGGCCATAGAATTCCACATCGTAGGTGTTGTGCTGCTCGCCCTCCATCACCCCGTTACGGTCAGGATCCCAATACTCCCAGGCAAAGGAGAGAGCCCGCTTGGCGTGAGGCCACATCTGCTGTAAGAACGCCTTATCGCCCGACAGCAGCCATTCACGATAGAGCTTGAGGACAGACCCCATCTGTCCGTCCGCTGCAGGCTGGTAATTGAACAGGAGACCAGATGAGATGGGCAGCACCGTGCGAAAGCGTTGCTCGCCGGACGGCAGCGTGTTGACCCCGAAATCGGTCAGACGCATAGTCCGCTCCAGCGCGGGGAAGAGGTGAGCCACTGCCTGCTCGTAGTTCCACACGTGCGTGCAGTTCATGGGGCAGCAGCCAGCATTGTCGAAGCAGCCCTCGAAGGCATGCAACCTCCCATCCTCAGTGCGGAGGCAGGTGGTAGTGCGCAGGATGGACGACTGGCTGGACACGGCATCCAGAACAGGGGCAGGCAGCGTGCTTTCGAACAGAGTATTGTGGTAGCGTTGTGTCTCCTCGCGCAGCCGCGCCAGGTTGGTGGCCGCATAACGAGCTGCCTCCCAGACATTGGCGAAGCGCGTCGTGTAGTAGTTGCCCAGACGGTCGCCCTGCTTGTACGGTTCAGGCTGCCAGTAGACAGTCAGGTTGGGGAAGTGCCAGGCCAGGATGAACGGCAATTCAACGCTGCCGCCGGCAGGAATGGTCGCCGTCAGACCCAGGGTTCCCACGTCGGTCTCGCCGTCGGGTGAGGGGCTGCTCTGCCGGTCGTCCGGCAAGCGTCCGGCGGCGCGCCAGGTGTCCCAGAAATTCTGCATGTCATCGAACCAGCCCGACCGTTCCCAGTGAATCAGGTGGGTTGTCTGCGGCCAGGGTGAGGCGATGGCCAGCGAGCCGCTGTTGGGAGCAGTGGGGACAGCCTTGCCCCCGCTCATCTGCAGACCACAGAGGCCCTTCTCCTCCACCCACTCGTTGAGATTGCCGCCGAACATCGGATGGCGGCGACCGCGCTGCAGCTCGGCCTGGCCATCATGGCCGACCGCGTTAAACAGGCTGAAGGCCACGGCGGCCTCGACCGGCACATCCAGGGGGTTCGTTAGACGCCAGAGGAAGATGGCGACCGGCAGACCCGAGTCCTCAGCATTGAGGGGGATGAAGGGGTTAAAAGCCTCCACCTCGACCTGCAAGGGGACATGGTCGTCGGCGAAGGCAATATGCGCCAGAGGATATGCTCCCGTGAAGGACGCCTCGGCGAAGCGGGGAATGCCGGCAACCGAGCCGGAGGGCAGGCCATTGCTTGCCACATGCGGCGGCAGCAGCCGGCGCTCCAGCACCCTGGCGTCTGCCTGTCCATTCTTCGGTTTGCACCACAGGGAGAAGAAGGTGAAGGGCAGGCGCGTGCCCTTGGCTGGCCGGTTGAAGATCTCCCAGTCGCGCAAGTCGCCACGCCCACCCAGCGAGACGGTGCCGGTACCGATACCACCCAGGGGGAATGCTACCTGCTGCAACGCCGCGCCTGTGAAGGTGCGTTGGCTGCCAAGCCCTGCACCATTTGTCCGGCCATGGCGAGATGTAGTCATACCTCAGACCTCCTTAGTGTGTGGCGCGCCACGAGCATCATTGTCGTGTTCACGAGAAACATGGCCACCAGGGCTGGGGCAATGATCAACGGCCCCCAGCCGATGGCTCGTATCAGCACATATGTGAGGACAAGCAGGCTGAGCATGGCCAGACTGGCCATGGGATAACCAAACGAGAGGATGAAGGCGTTGCGCAGGGCATGCCACATGCCCTGGTGATAGAGCGCAACCAGGCCGAAGCTATGCACATGCAGCAGCGCAAGGCAGAGCAGGATGAAGACCTGGCCGGCCCAGAGCCAGAGGGCCGCCCCGCCGGCATCTTGCCCGGCGATGACGGCAGCGACGCTCTGGGCAGCCAGAGCAGCACTCGTCATCCCCACCAGGACGGAGCCGGGAACGAACCCTGAGCGTGCACCGCTCAGGCTGTCGCGCCAGAAGCTGGCAGCTCGTCCCTCTGCCAGGCGGCCGGTGTAGGTCATCAGCCCCACCAGCCCCGGCCCGATGGTGACCGGGGCAACAACCAGCGCCCAGAGGGGCATCTGCAGGAGGGCCAACAGGCTGTAGGGGATACAAAAGACGAGGAAAACCAGGTTGGCCGCCAGCAGCCCCGCCAGATTTGGCCAGATGTCGTCCCACACCTTGCGCACATACGTGTCTTCGCTGACTGTAGGCGGTAGGCCGCTCATCCCTTGATTCCCGTGAGCGTGATGCCCTCAATGAGGAAGCGCTGGGCCAGGAGGAAAGCGACCAGCACCGGGATAATGGCCATGGACACGCCGGCCATGATCGCCGCCACATTGCCCACTCCGAGATAGCCGCGCATGATGGTGATCCCAAGCGGCAGCGTCATGCGATCCCAGGTGCTGATGAAGAGGAGCGGGCGGAAGAACTCGTTCCAGAAGAAGTTGAAGGAAAAGATGGCCAGCGTGGAGATGCCTGGCCCCGCCAGCGGCAAAATGATCTGAATAAAGGTGCGCAGGTAGCCGGCGCCGTCCACGCGCGCTGCATCCTCCAGCTCGTGAGGAATTGTGAGGAAGAACTGGCGTAACAGGAAGGTGCCAAACGCGCTGAACAGCGCAGGGATGATCAATGACCAATGGGTGTCCAGCAGGCCGAAGATGCGGATCAAGATGAAGACAGGGATGATGGTGACCTGCTGGGGGATCATGAGCTGGGACAGGAAGACGAGGAAAAGAACATCTCGCCCAGGAAAGCGCAGCCGGGCGAAAGCATAGGCGGCCATCGAGCACGTGACCAACTGGCCCATGGTGATGATTGCGGCCACCTTGAGGCTGTTGAGGACAAACGCAACAAAAGGAATGGACTTCGTCACAGCCTGATAGTTCTCGATGCGCCAGGCCGTGGGCAGCCATTGCGGGGGGAGTGAGAACGAGTCTTTGGCGAACCGCCACGACGTGGAAAACATCCACAGGAACGGAATGAGCATGATCAGCCCGCCCAGCAGAAGCAACACGACAATGAAGCCATCCACGAGCTTGGTCGATTGCTTCCCGCCCAGGCCCAGTTGCAGAGTACGCATGTTGTTCTCCCTACTGATAGAAGACCCAGGCGCTGCTGAGCTTGAACTGGATGATTGTGAGCACGACAACAATGACAAAAAGCGAGAGGGCGACCGTGGAGGCATAGCCCATTTGGAAGAAGCGGAAGCCGTTCTCGTAGATGTACATGACGACGGTCCGGCTGGCGTCTCCGGGACCACCCGTCGTCAAGATAAACGGCGAGTCGAAGACCTGGAAAGAGTTGACGAGAGACCAGACGATGGTGAAGAAGAGGGTGGGTGTCAGAGAGGGCAGCGTGATGTAGCGGAAACCGGCCCAACGCCCCGCCCCGTCGATCTGTGCTGCTTCATAGAGATGGCGCGGGATGTTCTGCAGCCCAGCCACAAAGAGGATGAAGTTGAAACCCAGATTCTTCCACACGCCCAGGATAATGATCGACCAGATAGCATATTTGCTCGACGTCAGCCAGGGGATTTGCTGCAAGCCCATCTTGGTCAGGTAGTAGTTGATGACGCCGAAATTGGTGTCGTAGAGGTATAGCCACACGATAGAGACGGAGGCCAGGGATGTCAGCACCGGGAAGAAGTAGGCTGTCCGGATCAGGTAGCGCGCGATGGCGTGCATGGGGCGGTGCGTAGCCACGGCCAGGATGAGAGCAATCACCGTCGTCAGGGTACCATACCACACGACGTAGACGACTGTGTTCAGATAGATCTGGGGCAGGCGTGGATCGCGGAGGAACTTGGTATAGTTGGCCAGCCCAGCGAACACAGGGGGCGTGAGGATATCATACTTGTAGAAGCTGAGGATGACAGCCGCCACCGCCGGGCCGAGCACGAAGACGAGAAACCCCACTGAGATGGGCAGAAGAAAAGCGTAGGCGGCAACGGCTTCGCGCAACTGCAGTGGGTTAATGCGCGGCCGGGCCGGCCGCGCTGCGGAGAGTGCTTTGTCCATGTACCCCGCCTCTCAGTTTGCTTGCGAGCCTCTCCCCAGCAGGGAAGAGGCTCGCATCTGTATCGCGGTAAACGACGAAGACACTGCTACTTGCCGGACAGGATGGTGGTGAACTCCTTGTCGCACTCCGCAAGGGCATCGGCCGGTTTGGTCTCGTTGGCCAGCACCTTGCCCAGATAGCGCCGCCAGGTCGCCTCGACCATGTTGTATTGTGCGGGCGAGGGCACAGGCTTGCCACTGGCGCCCTCGATGGAGTCATAATAGAGCTTGTAGTTCTTCGGCGGCAGCTTGGTCATGAGGTCGCTATAGGCAACGGAGCGGCGAGCTGGGATGGACTGGCCGAGCTCAGCGATGATCTCGAACGGTTTCTTGCTGGTCATGAAGCGCAGGAACTGCCAGGCTTCCTGTTGGTACTTGCTGCTCTTCATCAGCACAAAGCCGCCCACACCAAACTCAGTCACCTGGTCCTTCCACTTCGGCCAATACTGGATATCGAAGTCGCTAAAGCCTGCTGTTGTCATCTGCAGAACTGGCCAGCGACCGCCGCCGGCTATGGCCAGCTTACCCGATGCCATCAGCGCATAGATATTGGTGTGGGAGGCTGGGGCTGCCGGCGACACCTTGTACGTCCAGATCAAGTCCTGCAGGAACTGCAGCACCTCCAGGACCTTGGGATCCTTGAGGTTGGACTTGGTCCAGTCCTCGCTCAGGATGCTGGTGCCATTGGAGAACATCCACGGCAGGGTGCCTGAGAAATACTGGACAGCAAAGCCAAAGCCAAAAACATCGCCCTTGGTCAGTTTCTTTGCCATCTCCAGGAACTCGTCTTTGGTCCATTCCTTCTTGGGGAACGGGATCCCGGCTGCCTCGAACATCTTGGTGTTGTAGTAGATGCACATGTTGTTCCAGTCGTAGGGATACTCGTAGGTCTTGCCGTCCACCTTGAGGGCATCGAGCAACTTGGGGCTGACGTCTTTGAGGTACTCGTCAATCTGGGGGTCACCCTTGGCAAAGTCATCGAGCGGCGTCGCCAGGCCGCGCGACACCACCAAGCGGGCGCCCTCGATAGCGACGCGGCTGATGTCGGGCGGGTTGCCGCCGGCGATTCTGGTGGCCAGTTTGTCGAAATATTCGCCCCAACTGTCACCGGGAGTAGGTTCATACTTGATGGTGATCTGGGGGTAGATCTTGTTGAACTCTGCGAAATTCTGGTCCCACAGCGCCTTGTCTGTGCCCGTGCTGTAGTTGACGTAGATCAAGGTGACGGGCTTAGGCGGGATCGTGGGCGTCGGCTGGGGTGCTGCGGTGGGCTTGACCACAGGTACCGGTGTCGAGGTGGGGGTTGCACCACATGCTGCCAGAACGGTGGCGCCGAGTGCGAGACCAACACTGTGTACAAACTGCCGGCGTGTTAGCTGCTTCTCCATGTCACTCCTCCTTGCTCAAAGTGAGACTAGAATGTATAGTCTGCTCGCTCTGAATCTGTGCCCATAGTCGCCATTGGCAAGTAAACCGCAACCAGATTATAGCTTACGCTATGCGGCGTGTCAAGCATTCATCTTAACATTCAGCAAATTAGGACACCTGTCCTAATAGTAATTCCAAATGTGGCTGAGCGACAGCCTGCCGCTGCGTATTCAGATCCGCCGTCATGCCTGGCAAGCATTGGCGACCAGTGTGCGTCAGGAGCGCAGTCACAGGTAGGGGAAGCGCGGAGCCGATCAGATCGGCTCGCTTCTAAGCCGGATCGCGATCATTGCTGCTCTCGCTTAGAAGCCGATCTTCAGTCGAGCGCATGTTCCAGAGCGGCCTGCCGCTGACGAACGAGACGACGAAGCCCCGTTGACAGTGCTCACTGACTATCTTTGATCAGCCGTGTGGGTGCTCACACCGTACATTTGGTACTGCTGCGGCCCCTGTCTGCGTCTCCCACTCTGACAGCGGATGTGCTATAATGAAGACGTCCCAACAATAACCAGAGTTCCATACAGTTGACGGGGAAGAGTCGTGGATTCTGTCAGCAGCCGGGCCGCGCGCGGCCATCTCGCACGCCACCAGGCGCGCGCCATAGCACAGGCTGAGACTGTCGCCGGGATTGACGCCAGCCTGCCGCCGGCAGAGCGGACAGATGACCCCGTGCTCGTCGTCTTCTGCGGGGCGCCGGGGAGCGGCAAGTCCTATCTGGCGCGGCGCCTGCAACCGCGTCTGGCAGCGTTAGTCGTTGAAACGGATCACATTCGCCGTATCCTGTTTTCTGCGCCCTGCTACACTGCGGCGGAAAATGGCCGGGTCTACACCGTCTGCCACGACCTTATCGCACGCCGGCTCGGACAGCGCCAATCAGTCATCTTTGACGCTACCAACTTGCTCGAGCAGGGCCGGCGGCGGCTCTCCGCAATCGCAATGCGCAGCGGCGCACGCTTCGTGCTTGTCCATACAATTGCACCCGACGCGGTCATCCGCCAGCGCATCCAGCGCCGCAGCGAGCGCAGCGATCCGGCAGACCACTCCGATGCCGACATCGCCGTCTACGAGGCCTTGCGCCAGACCGAACAACCGATTCGTCATCAACACGTTATGATAGACACGGCTCAAGACTGTGAGCAAGCCATCGCACGCATCCTGAACGAATGCAACGCCAAAGATCAGGCGACAGCCCCAGACGCGCCGTCATTCGCCGTGCTGGATCACACAGCCGATCTTGCCATCCATGTCTGGGGACGCAGCCTTGAGGAGCTGTTTGCCAACGCAGCCGCGGCCATGTTCGCGCAGATGGCAGACCTGGGCCACGCCTCTGTCTCCTCCGAGCGCGCCGTGAGCGCCGAGGGGGACGACAATGAGTCGCTGTTGGTGGCGTGGTTGAGTGAGCTGCTCTATTTGCGCGAGGTTCGGCGCGAAGCATACTTGCGCTTTGACGTGCGCTTTCCCGCGCCGGGGGTTCTCGCTGCCGTGGCCGGCGGCTGCCCCTGGCCCGCCTTTGACCGCCCTGTCAAGGCCGTCACCTATCATAATCTCAAGATAGCGCACACTGCAGGTCGCTACGAGACAACAATTGTCTTCGATGTCTAGCGCTGCAGCACATAGCCAGGGCCTGTGCAAAGTTACCCGTCTGTGCGTAGGGGCAGGTCTGAGACCTGCCTTCCCATGACCACACAGGGCAGGCGGGCAGGTCTCAGACCTGCCCCATACGCAACGTTGCGCCTGTCAAGGGACTTTGCACAAACCCTGGCACATTGCGGGCCGTCTGGCCGGAGCCATCGATGAGTGAACAGAAGATCACAAAACAGGACCTGACCAAAGTAAACGACAATCTCTACGAGCTCGGCAGAGGCACGCGCAGCTTCATGAGAGCGCCGGCGCAGATCTATGCCGACGACGTGTTGTTGGAAGCTGCCCTGGCCGATCTGTCGCTTGAACAACTGGTCAATACGACCGCGCTGCCTGGTATCGTCAGTCATGCCCTGGCCATGCCCGATATTCACCAGGGCTATGGCTTTCCCATCGGCGGCGTGGCCGCAACCGCACTGCCCGATGGCGTTATATCCCCCGGCGGTGTGGGCTATGATATCAACTGTGGTGTGCGCTTCCTTGCGTCAAACATCGATCGCGAGCAGTTTATGCCGCTACGCGACGCCGTTGTCGATGCCCTGGCGCGCAGTGTGCCCACAGGCCTGGGCCGCGGCGGCGACGTGAAGGTGAACCGTGAGGAGATGGATCATGTGTTGGCCGGCGGCGCACGCTGGGCCATCAAGCATGGCTTTGGCTCGCAGGAAGACCTGGACGTCACCGAGGAGAGCGGGGGCTTCACCACTGCCGACGCCGCAGCCGTCTCGCCCAAAGCCAAGGAGCGCGGCAACGACCAACTCGGCACATTGGGCAGCGGCAACCACTTCATCGAGATACAAGAAGTCGTCGAAATCTACGACGAGGAGGCAGCCCAAGCGATGGGCTTATTCGTGGGCCAGATCACGGTTCTCATTCATTCCGGGTCGCGCGGCCTGGGCCATCAGGTCTGCACCGACTATGTGCAGCGCCTGCAGAAGAGCCTGAGCACCTATAGTATCGACATCCCCGACCGCGAGCTTGTCTGCGCGCCGTTTGGTTCGCCCGACGGGCAAGCCTACTGGGGCGCCATGCAAGCTGCCGCCAATTACGCCTGGTGCAACCGCCAGTTGCTCGCCCACCGCGTGCGCCACACTTTCAATGAGGCGCTCAAGAGCAAGATCAAGGATACGGAGCTGCGGCAGGTGTACGACGTAGCGCACAACATCGCCAAGGTAGAGGAGTACGAGATCGGCGGGCGACGCATGAAGCTGTGCGTGCACCGCAAGGGCGCCACGCGCGCCTTCCCCGCCGGTTCGCCCGCCATACCACCGGCCTACCGCTCCGTCGGCCAACCCGTTATGATCCCCGGCAGCATGGGCACCGAGTCCTACGTCCTGGTCGGGCAGAAGGCGGCAATGGCGCTGAGCTTCGGCAGCGCCTGTCACGGCGCAGGCCGTGCCCTATCGCGGGCCAGAGCGAAGCGCGACATGCGCGCCGAGGATATTGTGCGCGATCTGGCCCGGCAGGGCATCCGCGTCAAGGGCGCCAGCAACGCAGGCATTGTCGAAGAAGGCCCCGACGCCTACAAAGACGTCGCCCGTGTCGTCAACGTCGTCCACAACGCCGGTCTGGCCCGTAAGGTGGCGCGTCTCAAGCCGTTGGGCGTGATCAAGGGATAGGTGGAGGTCTTCGATGGATCGAATCTCAATTGATCCCGCCATACAACATGGGAAGCCAGTTGTACGCGGGACCCGCGTGCCTGTGGATATTGTCGTTGGTTCTTTGGCAGGAGGCATGACATACGCTGAAGTTCAGAGCGAATACGGCGTCACGCTGGCCGATATTCAAGCCTGCCTGACTTATGCTGCGAATGCGCTTTCCGAGGAGCGTCTCTTTGCCGAGGCTGTTGGGCGATGAATCAGCGTTTTCTTGTGGACGAAGACACCCCTATAATGTCGATATTGGTCAGGTCGATCTGCGAGGCGCTTTGGTGATCCTACGCCCTGACGGTTACCGTATCCGGCGCGAGGGTCAGACTGATTGATATGCGCAAAGCAGATGCCAGAACCACAACTCTATGTATCAGCAGAAAGCGAAGAGAATGCACGGTGCTGGTTCTTGGTGCATTGTTCTTGCTCTTTACTCTTTCTGCCTGTCAGGCGGGCGGCACGCGTCCGATCATCAAGATCGGCTTGACGGCGCCATTCAGTGGCTTCGACGAGTCAATCGGCTACAGTGTCATTGGCGCGGTACGCCTGGCGGTGCGCGAGCGCAACGAGACTGGCGGTGTGGGCGGCTACAGCATCGAGCTTGTCGCATTGGACGATGGCAACGAGCCGGACATGGCTGCCCAACGCGCGCGGGAGATGATCATCGACACGGCCGTTATGGCTATCGTGGGCGGATTCGACAACGCGGCCGCCCAGGCGGCAGCGGCGGAGTATGAGCACGCCGGAATGGCGTTTGTCACCCTGGCGACAGGCGACGCACTGACGGGACACTCTTTCCGACTGGTCGGGTCAGAAAAAGAGGCTGGCTGGTTGGCCGGCCGGTGGGCTGCGCGCGATATGCACGCGCGGCGTATCGCCATTGTCAGCGACCGCACAGCCGACAGCGCATTGACCGAGCAATTCACGACGGCCGCGCAGACGGGCGGCGCGGCCGTCGTCTATCGCGGCTACAGCGAGCGATGGCAATTGGACTTCTCGGTTGTGACACGCGACCTGGCCAGCGCCTCGCCCGACCTTGTCTTTTTTGCCGGGCGCGCTGCCGAGGCAGGCGAGTTGCTCAAACAGATACGCGCTGCCGGTGTGCGGTCCATATTCATGGGCGGGCCTGGCGTCGATGACGCGCGCATAGTGCAGATCGCTGGCCAGGCCGCGCAGGGCGCATCCTACGTGTCGCTCGGCTTTGGGCTGGCACAGGTCAAAGACGCGTCTGTGCGCGATCGGCTGGCGACGGCCAGCCTGCGCCCGCCAGGAGCGTACACCGTGCTTGCCTATGACGGCGCGCACCTCGTGCTCGACGCCCTGGAACGGGCAATCAAGGCCCAGCGCAAGCCGGCGCGTGCGGGTGTTGCTGAGGCCGTGCGCACAAGCCGATTCCAGGGTCTCAGTGGCGACATCGCCTTTGATCAAGACGGCAACCGGCTGATCTCACCACTACATGTGCTCACGCTCAACAACACATATCCCGGCACAATTGTCTGCCAATGACAGGTGTCCACTGCAAAAAGGTTGTGTTCGCCCAACCGTCATTGCGAGAACTCCATACCGCCCCTTTGGCGGTATGCCTGACGG
>CAYOEZ010000076.1:0-18555 GCA_964402955.1 uncultured Ktedonobacterales bacterium
CCCCCAAGGCCGGGTCCAGCCTGCCCAGCATGAGCCCCGAGTCCACGTTGAACCAGACCATTCCGGTGGGCTTGACAAGCAACTGGAAGGGCAAGACGGGCAACTCATACTCGATCAAGGTGTCGGCGCTGGGGACAATTGCGGAGGTCTCGGGGACGCTATCGACATCGGCCCGGGCAGTCGTTGCCACAACGGCAACGAGGGCGACGCTGAGAAGCGCAGCAATGCTCAGCAAGCGGAAGGGTTTCATGTTTCCTCCCTGAAGGCACGGTGGGTTCGCTCCCCTGAGTATAGCAGAGCGTCTCGACCCGGTCAAGGGGGGAAGATAAAAGCGGGGATCAGGGGATCAGGGGAAAAGTCAGAAGCTCTTCCCCCAATCCCCTGATCCCCGCCTCTTTCTTTCTACAACTCCGCCCCTGCTCTGCTTGCCACAATCCTCTTTGCCCGCTCGATGAAGTCTGCCACGGGCATGGGGCCCAGGTTCTCCTCGGTGCGCAGGCGAACAGCAACCGCGCCCGCGGCCTGCTCTTTGTCGCCCACAACAAGCATGTAGGGCACCTTCTTCATCTGCGCCGCGCGAATCTTGGCGTTCATGCGCTCGCTGCGGTCGTCCACCTTGACGCGCAGCCCCACGGCCTTCAGCTTCTCTTCCACCTCGCGCGCATAGGGGACATGGCGATCGGCGATCGGAATCAGGGCAACTTGCTGGGGCGCCAGCCAGAGCGGGAACGCGCCGGCATAGTGCTCGATCAGCACGCCAAAGAAGCGCTCCATGGAGCCGAGCAGCGCCCGGTGCACCATGTAGGGGCGGTGCTCCAGCCCGTCTTCGCCGATATACGACAGACCAAAGCGCTCGGAGAGGTTAAAGTCGAACTGAATTGTGCTGCACTGCCACTCACGCCCGATAGCGTCCTTGATCTTGAGATCAATTTTCGGCCCGTAGAACGCCCCGCCGCCCTCATCCACATGATAGGGCAGCTTTGCATCTTCGAGCGCGCGACGCAGGGCTGCTGTCGCCGCGTCCCACTGCTCTTGCTCGCCGACCGATTTCTGCGGCGGGCGAGTCGCCAGATAGGCGCTGAATTCGCTGAAGCCGAAACTGCGCAGAATGTGCAGGCAGAACGCCAGGGTGCGCGACAGTTCTTCTTCCATCTTCTCCGGTTGGACGAAGATGTGGGCGTCATCCTGTGTGAGGCCGCGCACGCGCATCAGACCGTGAAGGACACCGGCACGCTCATAGCGATAGACTGTGCCCCACTCGGCAAAACGCAGCGGCAGGTCGCGGTAGGAGCGAATGTCGTTCTTATAGATCAAGATGTGGAACGGGCAGTTCATAGGCTTGATGTAGTATTCTTCCTCGTCGATCTTCATCGGCGAGTACATGCTTTCTTTGTAGAAGCTCAGGTGGCCGCTCGTCTCCCACAGGTTGGCGCGCCCGATGTGCGGTGTGTAAACCAGGTCATAGCCGTTCGCAAGATGCTCGTTCTTGCAGAATTCCTCGGCTAGATGGCGAATCATGCCGCCATTGGGGTGCCACAGCACCAGCCCGCCGCCCAGCTCCTGATGGGTGCTGAACAAATCCAGGTCTTTGCCCACGCGACGGTGGTCGCGCTTCTCAGCCTCGGCCTGTTTCCAGACATAGTCGTCGAGCTCGGCCTGTGTGGGGAAGCAGGTGGCGTAGATGCGAGTGAGCATTTTGTTGTGCTCATCGCCACGCCAGTAGGCCCCGGCCACACTGAGCAGCTTGAATGGGCCGATCTGCCCCGTGTTCTCCATGTGTGGGCCACGGCAGAGGTCGATGAAATCATCGTTGCGGTAGGTGGACAGAACGGCCGGCGCTGCTGCCAGCGCCTCTCCGTCTTCGCTTTCCTGCCCGGCCATGATGCCGTCGATCAGCTCCAGCTTGAAGGGTTCATCCTTGAAGATCTGGCGTGCTTCCTCGGCCGACACTTCGCTGCGCACGAAGGGCGATTTCTTGGCGACGATCTGGCGCATCTTGGCTTCGATCGCCGGCAGGTCGTCCATGGAGATGGGCCGGGGCAGGTCGAAGTCGTAGTAGAAGCCGCTTTCGATTGACGGCCCGATGGACAGCTTGGTTCCCGGATACAACTGCATCACCGCATCCGCCATGACGTGAGCGCATGAATGACGCATGCGAGCGAGATCGTTGCTTTCCATGATTATCCTCCTCTGTGGTTCTCATGCCCCCCGCCCCCAACTTTGGGGGAGTCGGCGACCTCGTCCCCCCAAAGTTGGGGGGTAGGGGGGCCGGCGGCGCCAAACAAAAAACCTCTCGTCCACAATGGGACGAGAGGCGATTGAACCTCACGTGTTTCCACCCAGATTGGAGATCCCGCTTGGGGATTCCCACTCTTTAGCCCGCTAACGAAGGCACTCGTGACATCATACTGCCCGCCCAGGCGGGGTTCAGATGCCAGGCTCCCAGGGGGTTTTCTCCGGTTCGTGGCCTGAAGGGGCTTCCAGCCGTTTCCGGCCCCTTCTCTCTGCAGGTTGTCTCCGGATACTCGTCCTGATCGTCGCCGTGTATGAAAATGGTGGGCGATAGAGGGCTCGAACCTCTGACCTCGTCGATGTCAACGACGCGCTCTAACCAACTGAGCTAACCGCCCACGACTGTGCCACGAATTATAGCACAACACGGTGGGAGAATGCAAGGGGTTTGGCGGGCATTTTGGCGACGAATCCTGCGCCGGAATGATTGGTCAGCCGGTTACCCCAACTTCCAGAGCTGACGCGGCAGTTTTTCCTTGCCAAAGGCAGGGCAAGATGCTATACTATGGTTATCGATGATCCCCCATCCACCACCAAGTGAGCCTTCACCCATGCCAACGCTGGCCGCTGCCATTCTCGCTGCGGGCAAGAGCACCCGCATGAAATCAAAGACGATCAAAGTCCTGCACCCCATTGCCGGTGTGCCCATCATTCGCTACATCCTCTCAACTGTCGCCACCGTCGAGCCGGCGCGTGTGGTCATGGTCATTGGTCGCGATGGGCAACAGGTGAAGGATGCTATTGGCCCCGGGCCGCTCTACGTCGAACAGACTGAGCTTCTGGGCACGGGCCATGCCCTGCTCCAGGTCCGCCCGTTGCTCGACGGCCACTGCGACACCGTCCTCTGCCTCTACGGTGACATGCCGCTGATCCGCGCCGAGACCCTGCGCCGGCTGGTCGCCACGCACCGCTCCGCCGGGGCCGTCATGACGCTGCTCACTGTGGGCGGCGAGGATTCGATGGGGTTCGGGCATATCGTCCGTGATGCGCAGGGGCATGTGCAGGCAATTGTCGAGGAAAAGGTGGCGTCGGCGGAGATTCTGGCGATCAAAGAGTACAATGCCGGGCTCTACTGCTTCCAGGGTGATTGGCTGTGGCCGCGCCTGGCTGCGCTGCCCGTCAGCCCTGTCGGCGAATACTATCTGACCGATATGCTCGCCGTGGCTGTGCGTGAGGGCGCTCCTGTCCAGACTGCTTTCTGCACCGACCCGTCTGAGGTTCTGGGCATCAACAATCGCGTGCAGTTGTCTCAGGCCGAGGCGCTCGTGCGCGCCGGCATTTGCTGCAGCCTGATGCTGAATGGCGTCACGATCATTGATCCGGCCAGCACGTACGTCGATGCGACGGTGACGATTGGTCCAGACACCGTGATCTATTCGAATACGATCATCCAGGGCGCAACGCACATCGGCGAGGACTGCACGATCGGCCCCAACAGCCACATCGTCAACTCCGCCATCGGCAGCGGCTGCCGCGTGTGGGCGTCGGTGATCGAAGATGCCGTTGTGCGCGATGGCGTCACTATCGGCCCGTTCTCCCATCTGCGCCCCGGCGCTCAGGTCGGCGAGAAATCGCGCATCGGCAACTACGCTGAGATCAAAAACAGTGTTCTGGGCGAACATGTGCACATGGGGCATTTCAGCTACCTTGGCGATGCCAGTGTTGGCCACGATGTCAACATCGGCGCCGGAACCATCACCTGCAATTTCGACGGCAAAAAAAAGAACAGCACCGAGATCGGCGACGGGGCGTTTATTGGTAGTGGCACACTACTGGTTGCCCCGGTGAAAGTCGGCAAGAAGGCTCGCACCGGCGCTGGCTCGGTCGTGACGCACGACCTCCCACCTGACTCGCTGTCGTATGGCGTGCCGGCCAGGACTATCAAGAAGAACCAATAGGACAATGGTGGACCGTACACTGCTACCCAATACAACTCAATTTCCCAATGTACTCAGCGACCAGGTCATGGCGCTTGTCACCAGTAACGAATGGAAGGTGATCCATTATGGCGTGCGCTACGGTCTGGGACATCGCTCCTCCGATACGCTAACCATCGCGCAGATGGCGCGCGGCCGCCAGGATGAAGGCGGCGCCTGGATCGACCACGGAACGGGTCTCGATGAGACAGAGGTGAAGGCATGTCTGGCCTTTCTCTGCGACGAGACGCACATTTTTCTGCGCGAAGACCGTCCACGCAAGCCCCTGGGCTATCGCTTGAACACTGATTTATCGAGCATCAACTGGGAGATTCTGGAGGCGCGCCAGCCGCAGACCGAGGCGATTGTGGCTGTCGCAGCGCCGCCGGCGGCGCCGCCCCTTGCGGCGCGTGCGCCGCGCACGGCACGCGGCGAGGCGCTCTTTGCCGAGCAGCCAGCAACCGATTTTCACATCGATGGCTCTGCGCAACCAGTTCTCCAACAAATGCATGGCAAGCTGACCGCCGACGAGGGGCGCACCTTCGACCACCTGCTGGCGCTGGCCCAGGCCAAGCTGCAGGGTGCTCTTGATGAGGATATTGTCTGGCCGCTCTACCGGCTCTGGCGGACGTATGGTTTCCGCCGCCTGCAAAACGCCTTCCAGTCACCGCAGCCGGTCGCCAGCCTGGATGATGTGAACCAGTCTTGCCTTGTGGGCATTTTGGCCGAAATGTTGGATAAGGAACGGTTCGGGCCGATCACGCCGACGTTCCGTGAACAGATCATTGAGATGGCCCAGGCGTGGCCAGACCTGCACGAGTGGCAGACAGCCATAACCATCGCCGTGCGCATCAACAAGCGCCGGCTGCAAACAGTTGAGACAATCCTGAAGAACAATGCTGCCCCACCTGCTGCTCCATCGCAGGCAGACAGGCCACAGGGAGACAAGCACGATGCCAGACCCTCAGCCCCTGAGAAGGGCCGTAAGCGATCTGCGCGACGCGTCTCTGAGTACACCGACGAAGAAATCCACGCTGCCCGAGAGGCGGAGCGCGGCAAAGAATGGCAGCGCCCCGAGTAGCTCGCCGTCAAACCAGCCCTGTTCGCACTGCGGAGGCTCCGGGTTCCTGCGCTACGATGTACCCTATGGCGACCCCAATTTCGGGAAGCTACGCGAGTGCCCCGATTGTCAGACCGCGGCCGCGCGGCGCGTCCAGGCTATGCTGTCGATCTCGTCGCTCCACGGCCATTTGCTCCAGCATTCGTTTCGCAACTTCGAGCAGTCCGAGGGCGCCGGGCAAGCCTACCATGCCGCGTTTGCCTTTGCCCAGAAACCTGAGGGCTGGCTGGTCTTCCATGGCAAGAACGGCAGCGGCAAGACGCACCTGGCAGCCGCCATCGCCAACTACCTGCGCGAGCGAGGCGTCGTTGTGCTCTTTCTTACTGTGCCGGACCTCCTCGATTACCTGCGCACGGCCTTTGCGCCGAAACGCGAGTGGGGCGATGACAACCTCAGCTTTGCAGACCGCTTTGAGGCGATCAAGGCCGCTCCGGTTCTCGTTCTGGACGACTTCGGCGCGGAGAGTGAGACGCCCTGGGCCAACGAGAAACTCTATCAGATTCTCAACTTTCGGACCGATCTGGCGCTTCCCACCGTCATAACAACTAACCTGAAGCTGATGGACATCGAGCCGCGGCTGCGTTCTCGCCTGGGCAATACCATGCTGGGTAAGGCTGTTTTCAACGCTGCAGAAGACTACAGGTTGCGCAAGAGGGAGTAATATGGAAAGCGACCGCCTACTCCTTTTTTCGGGTGAGGCAAACCGCCCGCTGGCCGCGGAGATTGCGCAAGAGCTTGGTCTAGAGCTTGGGTGTGCACGAGTGGGGTCATGGCAGGACGGCGAAACGCGGGTGCGGATTGAAGACAATGTGCGCGGCGCCGATGTCTTTGTCGTCCAGTCGACCTGCCCGCCCGTCGATCGCAATCTGATGCAGCTTCTGATCATCATCGATGCCTTGCGACGGGCCTCTGCTCGCCGCATTACAGCCGTCATCCCCTACTTTGGCTATGCCAAGCAGGAGAAGAAGAGCTCCGGACGCGAGCCGATAACGGCCAAGCTGGTGGCCAACCTGATTACTGTGGCTGGCGCGAGCCGCATTCTGACCATGGACTTGCACTCAGCCGCTATCGAGGGATTCTTCGATATTCCCGTCGATCATCTGCGAGCCGGCCATCTCCTTGCCCAGGATATTGCCGCCCGCAATCTGGCCAATCTGGTCGTTGTTTCGCCGGACTCGGGCGGTGTGCACCGGGCCTATGAGTTCCGCTCCTATCTGAACAATGCCCGGCTTGCCCTGATGGCCAAGTATCGCCCGCAGCCTGATCAACTTGAGATGGTGGAGATGGTCGGCGAGGTCGACGGCCGCACAGCGGTGATCGTCGACGACATGATTCAGAGTGGGGGCACGGTCATCGAGTGCGCCAACAAGCTGAAAGAGCGACATGCGAGCGATGTTTACGTCTGCGCCACGCATCCCATTTTCGCCAGCGATGCACTGAAGAAGATCTGCGCTGCGCAGATCAAACAAGTTCTTGTGACGAACACGATTCCGGTCAATACAGAGGAATGCGAGGACAAGATCAAAGTCATCACGGTTGCGCCTTTACTGGCTAAGGCCATAGCACACATCCACGAAGACCAGACCTTGAGTACTCTCTTCCCCCCGTCCTCGGGGTCCAACCTGTAAGTGAAGGAAGATGTCCGGCGTCATAATAGCGCCGGACATCTTCGTCAAGGGAGAATACTATTTTACGAAGACTAGTTACCAGTATCATGTGCCTGTCTTTCCTCCTGACCAGCGGATGCAGCCTGGCGGGCCAGCCCACTGTGACGCCAACTAACACGCGGCCCCCATACCAGAGCACACAGAGCACACCGACGCCCCTGCCCTCCACGCCGACCATGACCGCAACCGCTGCCATTGCCAGTGCGACCCCAACCACACCGTCGCCGTCACCCACGCGCACGGCGACAGCAGTTGTTACGCCCACAGCCCAACCCACCGCGACGCCCACAGCGCAGGGCGCGCCGCCGCTTGTCTTGCGCCAGTTCCCGGCGCTGGCGCTCAAGGATTGGCCACGCCCGGAACGCGACAATGGTCTGGGCATTCATTTCCTGCCCAACCAGTACTACTCGGACAAGGAGCTGGACTACGGCATATCGCGCATCAACGAGATGGGACTGCGCTGGGCGCTGGTGATCTATGCCGATGAGACACAATTGGAGAAGGCGGCGCGCAAGTTCAAGGATGCCGGTATCATGGTGGTCTGGCGCAAGATGTTGCGCGCCTATGAGCCGTACTACAACTGGGAACGGGACATCAACATTCTACGCAGTCTGGGCATGCCACCCTACATGCAGGTGTACAACGAGCCGGAGCTAGCGGAGGAGTGGGATGGCAAGCCGATCAACCGCGGCCTGGCCCTGGACAACGTGGTTCAGGCCAGCCGCGATATCTACAACGCCGGCGGCTACGTTGGGCTGCAATTCATTCGCCTCGACTGGCTGACCGATACGCTCAAGCTGATCAAGGAGCGCAAAGGCGACGCTATCTTCGGTCGCATGTTCTTCATCCCACATCCCTACGGGCTGAACCATCCGCCGGATTATGTTCAGGACCTGGACGGCGTCTTGAGTTTCTTGCACTTTGCCGATGTTTTCCGCCAGCAGATCGGCTTTGTGCCGCCGATGATTGCAGGCGAGGGCGGTTGGAAGTATAATGCAGATGACGACAGGCGTTTCCCGGCGATAGACAACGTACGCCACCGTGACTACCACCTAGCGGTGTTCAACTGGTTCAAGACAGGCAAGCTGTCCAACGGCCAGGATCTACCCGACTATCTCTTGTCCTTCTGTCCCTGGCTGCTTTTCGGCGGCGACGCTGCAGCCTGGGTCGATAGCTTCAATGGCAATAGAACGCTGACGATCGACGCGGTCAAGGCGATGTCAGCCTACACACGCCGTTTCAGTTGGGAGCGATGATGATCCCGCAAGAAATGATTGATGAGCTTGCCCGGCGTGCGCGCGCAGCCAGCAAGCAGGCCTATGCCCCGTATTCGCACTATGCGGTGGGCGCTGCTGCACTGAGCGCCTCGGGCAAGATATACACGGGCTGTAATATCGAGAATGCGTCCTATGGCCTGACTGTGTGCGCCGAGCGTACCGCTGTCTGGTCGGCGGTGGCGGCTGGAGAGCGTGAGATCGTGGCCGTCGCTGTGGCGACGCCGAACGGAGCGACGCCCTGCGGCGCGTGCCGTCAGGTGCTGGTCGAGTTCATGCCGTCCGGCGACGCCGCGGGACGGGACACACTGGTGATCCTGGCGACTCGCCAGGGCAACCAGGTCATGCGTCTCAGTGAACTCCTGCCGCATGCTTTTTTGCCGGAACACCTGAAGGAGTAGGGTGAACGATTGATGAAGTTGTTGCTAGCCGGTTTTGAGCCATTTAGTGGGAGCGGCGTCAATCCGTCGCAACAAATCGTGCAGGCGTTGGTGCAGAAGGGCGTGGCCGGCGTTGAGCTGTGCACAGCCATTCTGCCCGTCGACCGTGTGGGCGGCCCCGCGGCAGCCCTTGCCGCCGTCCAGTCGCACCAGCCCGACGCTGTGCTGTGCCTGGGACAGGCAGCCCGTCGACCGGCGTTGTCTATCGAGCGCGTCGCGGTCAACCTGCTCGACTATGCCATTCCGGACAACGCAGGCAACCGCGTCGTGGACGAGCCTGTCGTCGCGAACGGTCCGGCGGCGTATTTCGCCACGTTGCCTGTGCGGCGCATGCTGGCGGCAATCCAGGCGGCGCACGTACCGTGCGAGCTATCACTGAGCGCGGGCGCTTTCCTCTGCAATCAGGTCTTCTACGCAGTGCTGCACTATCTGGCACTGAACAGGCCCACCGTACGCGCTGGTTTCATCCATGTTCCAACCCTGCCTGAGCAAGTTGTCAGCAAGCCGGCGCCGTCCATGAGCCTGGAGACGATGGTTATGGGCGTGCAGGCAGCGCTAACCGCCATTGGCGCGCCAACAACGAGACAACAATAGGGGGGACAGAATGACGGAGACGGAGATCACGACGCTGATTCAGGCCGTGCGCAGCAAATTGGGAATGGGCGCGGCGGCGCCGGCAGCCGCCTACGAGCCAGTCGACAGCAGCGCGGCCAATCTGGCGCGCCTGATTGACCACACGATCCTCAAGCCGGAAGCCACAGCCGACCAGGTCCGCAAGCTGTGCGACGAAGCCCGCCACTTCGATTTCGCGTCGGTGTGTATTAATCCCACGCATGTGCGGATGGCTGCCGATCTGTTGTGCGGGTCGCGCGTCGCTGTGTGTACGGTAGCGGGCTTTCCCCTGGGTGCGACGTTGCCTGAGGTAAAGGCTTTTGAGGCGCAACGGGTGATCGCCGAAGGAGCGTGCGAAGTGGACATGGTGATCAACGTCGGCGCGCTCAAGGCCGGCGACTATGCGCTGGTCAAACAGGACATTGTCGGCGTCGTGCAGGCCTGCCGCGCGGGCAAGGCTATCAGCAAGGTCATTATCGAGACGTGCTATCTGACGGCGGAGGAGAAGGTTGCGGCGTGCTTGCTGGCGCAAGCGGCCGGCATCGACTTCGTCAAGACCTCCACTGGCTTCGGCCCGGCTGGGGCGACGGTTGACGACGTTGCTTTGATGCGCCGTGTCATCGGGCCGGCGCTGGGCCTTAAGGCTGCCGGAGGAATACGCGATCTGGCGACGATGCAGGCGATGGTGCTGGCGGGGGCGACGCGTGTGGGCGCCAGCGCTAGTGTCAAGATCATGCAGGAGGCTGGGATCGTCTAGGATTCTGTTGACGTGTCTGGACACGGGTAGTATAATGCTGGCAGGCGCTGCGCTAGCCACCGGCGCCCCTCTACCAACCAATCTGCTGCCTCGTCCATGGTTCACATCGTGGACTGACAGCGATTACCCTATCCCATCGAGTAGGTAAGGAACGTGCAGAATGCTGAGACAATGTACGAACGCGTATCCCCGTATTTCGGCCATTGGGACAAGACAAAGGACCTGATCGACCAGTTCATCGACCTTGAGCTGAATCTGCGGCAGAGTGGTCATCCCGGTGGGTCCCGTTCCAAGGTCCACATGCTGGTGACGACACTGCTGAGCGGCGCGATGCGATGGGACATTCGCCACCCCGAAAAGCGCTTTGGTGACCGCTTCGTTCTGGGAGCCGGCCACACCAATCCCCTCGTCTATGCCACCCTGGCAGTCCTCAATGAAGCGCTGCGCACCAAATACCTGCAAACGGGCGACAAGAAGTATCTTGTGGCGCAAGACTACGGCGTGTTCCCTGAGGACCTGGTGACGTTGCGCCGCCACAAGGGACTGCCGGGGCACGCGGAGATGGCCGGCAAGACTCTCTTCTTCAAGTTCAACACCGGACCGTCTGGCCACGGCATGCCTGCTGCTGCGGGTGAGGCGTTGGCGCTCAAGATGGCCGGTTGCGAGCAGGTGAAGGTGTTCGCTGTGGAGGGTGAGGGCGGGCTGACCCCCGGCGGCGCTCACGAGACCAAGAACTCAGCCTGGGGCATGGGGCTGAACAACCTCTATTTCTTGATTGACTGGAATAACTTTGGCATCGACGACCAGCAGATCTCGAGCGTTGTCTATGGCACGCCCCAGATCTGGTTTGAGTCCTACGGCTGGCGCACGCTCGGCACCGAGCAGGGTATGGAATGGGAGTCTGTCGCCAAGACTATCTGCGAAATGACGAGCGGTGGCAATGAGAAGAAGCTGCCAACCTGCGCCTGGTTCAAGACGCGCAAGGGCCGCGACTATGGCGTCTATGACAACAAGTCGCATGGCGCGCCACATAGCCCGATGAATGCCCCTGCCTTCTGGGAGACGAAAAAGCCCTTCGCGGAGAAGTATGGTGTGACCTTCGATGATTTTGGTCAGCCTGCCCCTGCCACCGAGGCGGAGCAGCGCACACAGACGCTTGCCAATATCCAGCACGTCGTGGACGTCTTGCACCGTGATCAGGCGCTGGTTGACTACCTGGCTGATACGCTAGTGGCGCTGGGCGACTCGGTGCCAGAAACAATTCCTGGCTGCAAGGTCTGCGGTCCCGATCCGTTCAAGGACAAGCGTGTCTTCGACTACAAGAACTACCCGGCTGATCTCTATGTCGCCCCGGGCGCCAAGGTTGCCAACCGCGCTGCCCTGGCCAAATGGGGCGCCTGGGTCAATGCTTTCGGCAAGAAGAACTACGACCGGCCACTGTTTGTCGTTTCCTCTGCCGACCTAGCCGCGTCGACCAACGTCTCCGGCTTCGCCGCCAGCTATGGCGACTTTGCCGGCTTTGGCCGCTATAATCGTGATACGAATACCCTCGGCGCGTTGCTGCCCCAGGAGATCACTGAGTTTGCCAACGCTGGCATCGCGGCCGGCATGGCGACCGTGAACTTCGCCGACGATCCCTTCAAGGAGTTCAACGGCTTCTACACGGGCTGCTCAACCTATGGCTCTTTCATCTATCTCAAGTATGGTCTCTTCCGCCTGTTCAGCCAACTGGCGCAGGACTGCGACCTCAAGGTGGGTAAGATCCTGTGGGTGGCCGGCCATTCTGGCCCGGAGACGGCCGACGACTCACGCACGCACTTTGGCGTCTTCTCTCCCGGTGTGGCTCAGTTGTTCCCTTCCGGCGCGATCATTAATCTGCATCCGTGGGAGTATAACGAGGTGCCGGTGCTGCTCGCTGCCGCCTTCCAACAGCCGGCGCACATTGTCTGCATACATCTGACGCGCCCGCCCATCCCTATCCCTGATCGCCAGGCCCTGGGCATGCCGTCGCACTTCGAGGCAGCCCGTGGCGCCTATGTGTTGCGATCATACAAGCCCGGCCAGAAGAAGATGGGCACAGTGATCGTGCAGGGCACGAGCACAACGGCCGGGATTGTTGAGCTGCTGCCCAGGCTCGACGAGGCCGGGCTTAATGTCAAGATCGTGGCGGCTGTCAGCCATGAGTTGTTTGCTGTCCAGCCTGCGCCCTATCGAGATGAGGTGTTGTCTGCCGTCGACCGGCTGGATTCAATGGTTGTCACCAGTGAAGCATTGCGCATGATGAACGAGTGGATCGACAACTCTGGCGTGCGTGAATACTCCATGTCAGCCGACTGGGACAATCGCTGGCGCACCGGCGGCACCATTCCAGAGGTCCTGGACGAGGCGCACCTCTCGACGGCCTGGATACTCAAGGGCATCGAGCGCTTTGCGCACGAGCGCGCTCAACGATTGGCCCGCATCAAGGCATCTCTGGACGCAGCGCTTAAGTAGCTTGTGCGTGACCGGCGACGTCTCCGTGCTGTATTACTGACAAGGCCCCTCTCGCGGGTTGCGACACCCGCGGGAGGGGTCAAGCGTATTGTCTTGTGATGATATTGTGTCACAACGATGGTGTATCACAGTATTGCTGTGGGAGGGGATGTATGCGCATATTCTCATCGCTTTCGCGTCGTCTGCTTGCGGAGATTGTGTTCCTTCTTGTCGTCATCTTGCTGGTCATTGTCTTGGGCGCAGGTGGCTGCCGGGCGCCCTGGTCTTCAGCCAAGCCCACGGCAACGCGAGCCGGCGCCACCCCCGCCAGCGTGAAGAGCACAGCGACCAGCGCCCTTGTCTCGCGCACACCGCTGGCGACCAACACGGCGGCGCCTTCGCTCACGCCCAGCCCGACGCCAACATACACGCTAACGCCCACCGCGACGGCGACGCGTGTGCCTGTGCCTATCACGGCTGCCAATGCTGATGGGCTGCAAGCCGTGAGCCAGATTTCGACCGGCAGCCAACCCGTGCAAAGCGTCGGCTTTAGCCCTGATACGACGCGCCTTGCCTATGGCTTTGCCGACGGCACAGTGCAGCTCTGGCAGGTGGGAATGCAGGCGCCCATTCTCTCCCTGAAGTATCCGGATAAGGTTGACCCGAAGAAGAACATGGCGGCCGTGAGCATTGCTTTGTCGCCCGATGGCAAGAGCATGGCTGCCGGCTATGGCGACAACAAGATGCGCCTGTGGCGCTTTTCCGAGCTCGACAAGATTGTCGAAGCCGGCCACGGCGGGCCGGTGTGGGCCGTTGCCTTCGCGCGCGATGGCAAGCTGGTCGCATCTGGCGCCGAGGATAAGAATGTGCAGTTGCGGCGCGTCGCCGATGGCCAGCAACAGGGCACGCTGGGCGGCCACACGGCGGCAGTGCGCAGCCTTGCCTTCTCGCCCGATGGCACGATGGTTGCGTCTGGTTCCGACGACCGCTCGGCCATCATCTGGCGCTCCGCCGACCGCAAGCAGGTTCGCCGCTTGCCCGGACATCCCGAATCGGTCTCTGCCGTTGCCTTTACCCCCAACGGGCAGACGCTGGCGACGGCCTCCGATACCGTGCGCCTGTGGCAGGTCAGCGATCCCGGCCTGCCGCGCGTGCTGGATCGCCCGCAGAATCTGAAAGGCCCGATCAAGGGATTGGTATACAGTGTCGATGGCCAGGTGCTGGCGGCTATCGGTATGAACAACTACATTGCCCTGTGGGATATGAGCGATGGACATTTGCTCACTGGCATTTCCTGCCAGGCCTGCGGCAACCTGCCCATCTTGACGATTGCGTTCTCGGATGACGGTTTCACGCTCGTGGCGGCGTCGCCGACCCAGATTGTGTGGTACAAGACGCAGTAGGAAGACGCGGGGACGCGAAGACGCGAGGACGCGGGGACGCGGAGACGCGGGGACGCAACGTAGGTAGGGAGGTTTGCCATGACGAACATCCGGCAATTCAGTGAGTTGGATGCTTATCAAATGGCAATGGATGCCGCCATGCGCATCTATGAGTCGTCCAAGCACTTTCCGGCTGAGGAACGGTACTCGCTGACAGATCAAATACGACGTTCTTCGCGTTCTGTTTGTGCAAACATCGCTGAAGCATGGCGCAAGCGGCGCTATCCCAATCACTTTGTGAGCAAATTGAGCGATGCCGACGCTGAGGCCGCGGAGACGCAAGTCTGGCTCGAATTCGCCTCCAAATGTGGCTATTTGGATCACGCCCTCGCGCTTGAGCTACACGCGACGTACGGCAATATCCAGGGCAAGCTGATCAACATGCTGACGCGACCAGAGCAATGGACGGTGAAGTAGCATGAGCCAGCCGCACAGCCATGACGACGAAACAGAACCGATGACGCCGTTCTCGTCTGACCGCCAGGTCGCCGCGTCCTCGCTTCTCCCCGTCCCCCCATCTCCCCGTCCCCCCATCTCCCCATCCCCCTCTCCCCGTCCCCCCGTCTCCCATCTCCCTGTCACCGCGTCCTCGCGTCTTCGCGTCCTCGCGTCCTCAGTTCTCGACCTCCTCTTCCCGCCGCGTTGCGTGAGCTGCAAGCGGCTGGGGGGATGGTTCTGTGTGCGCTGCCGGCGGGCGGTCGAGTTCGTTGCGCCGCCGCTCTGTGTGCACTGCGGGCGAGGGATTGACAGTGGGACGGAGTGCTTTTCCTGCCGATCGCGCCGCCCGGCGCTCGATGGGCTGCGCGCGGCGGCCTATTTCAGCGGACCGCTGCGCGACGCCATCCATGCCTTCAAGTACAATGGCGTGCGTGAGCTGGCCGGCCCGCTGGGGGAAATCCTTTACGAGGGCTATCAACGCTACACGCTGAGCGCCAGCCTGCTTGTGCCCGTGCCCCTGCACAAGGCTCGCCACAGCCAACGGGGGTTCAACCAGTCGTTGCTCCTGGCCCAGCAGTTGGCCGCACGTGGCGGCCTGTCCGTGAGCCGGCACGAACTGCTGCGCACGCGCGACACGCCGTCACAGGTGGGGCTCGATGCAGCGGGCCGGCGCAAGAACGTGCTGGGGGCGTTTACCTGGCAGGGGACGTCTTTGCAGGGCCAGAGCGTGATGCTGATTGACGATGTGTGTACGACGGGAGCGACAATGGAGGCGTGCGCAGCGGCGCTGTTCAGTGCGGGCGCTCTGAATGTGTGGGGACTGACGCTGGCGCGCGAAAAATGAAAGGCGGAGGCGCGGGAGGCGCGCTAGTGTTCGGGAAGGCACTTGCCAGGGGACTCCATCGCCGTACGTGCTTACCCCGATCGCGAATAGCTACGTCGCTGTGGCGACGTCGTTCAGGTACAATACCTCCACATCCGGAGTTGAGCGTAGTTGCCGATCGTTGGTGATGAAGAGCGTGGCCTCAGCGTCGAGACACGTTGCCACCTGCAGCGCGTCGGCCGGCTCGTAGCGCAGCCGCGCCCGCAGGCTGGCGGCGAGACGCACGATAGACGCTGTGATGTTGCACACCATCAGATTCGGGAAGTTGAGCAGGAGAACTTCGTATTCGTCTGCGACTTCAGGCCGATGTAGCCGCAGTGGTTGCACGGTGATCTCCATGATCGTAAGAACGGACGTTACAGCCATCAGGTCGCCGCGCGCCACGCTGCTGAGAATGCTCTGTGTCAGTGGGTGATACAAAGGATGGCGCTCAAAATGGTAGATGAAGACTGGCGTATCGATGCCGATGATGCGGTGTTTGGTCAGGACGCTGGCAATGCGCTCCATTCTCTGCGCTCCGTCTCGATGTAGTCTGCCGCATCCACGTCGCTCCAGACATCGGCGTGAAGCCCGGCCATATGGGCCACATAATCCTCTGGCTCTGGCAGCAGAATGATGACGTTGCCGCGTACCTCAACCAGTAAGCGGTCGCCGCTTTTTATGCGCAGTTGCTCACGCACGCGCCGCGGCACGGCAATCTGATAGCGACTGCTTACCTTGACGGTTTGTCTCTGCCTCATGCTCTCCTCCTGCTAAGCAAGAACGCCTCTTTGCTAAGCACATGATAGCATATATGGGCTATTGATGCAACATGCTGTTGACGCCAACGCCGCGCACGGTGTAGAATGGGGCAACCGGGCGACGCCAGACGATGCGCTCAGCAAGAACGAAAACACTGGGAGAATCTCATGAACTTCTACGTTTCCCCCACCGGCAACGATTCCTGGTCCGGCCGCCTGCCCGATGCCAACACTGAACACAGCGATGGCCCGCTGGCAACAATCGCCAAAGCGCGCGATCTTGTGCGGGAAATGAAACTGTCGGGCAAGATCAGCAGCCCCGTCACCGTGTGGCTGCGCGGCGGTCGCTACCCGCTCAGCGCCCCGCTCGTCTTCGGCGCGGAGGATTCCGGCCCGATCACCTATGCCGCCTTCGAGGACGAAAAACCGATTATCGACGGCGGTGTGCCTATCGGCGGCTGGACGGTGGAAACGGTGGGCGGCGTCACGCGCTGGGTGGCAGACCTGCCCGACGTGGCCGCAGGCAAGTGGTCTTTCCGCTCACTGTTCGTCAACGGTCAGCGTCGCCAGCGCGCCCGCCTGCCCAAGCAGGGCTTCTACTGGATGCAGAACGTGCCGGGGACAACCTGGAGCAGTGCACTGTTCGATGGCAGCAATACCTTCCAGTGCGCGCCCGGCGACATCAAGCCCTGGCGCAACCTGGCCGATGTGGACGTCGTCGCCTTCCACTACTGGGTCGAGGAGCGCATGCCCATCGCCGCTTTCGACGCCGCAACCAACACTGTCGTCTCTTCACGCACGAGTATCTTTGCGCTGAAGGATGATGTGGCGGAGCGCTATGCGCGCTACATCGTGGAGAATGTCTTCGAGGCGCTCAGCGAGCCGGGCGAGTGGTACCTCGACCGCACGACGGGCAAGCTCTACTACATCCCACTGGCTGGCGAGACGCCGGACACGGTGCAAGCGTTTGCCCCGCGTTGTACTCAGTTGCTCAAGCTGGCAGGCAAACCCGATGAGGAGAAGTACGTTGAGTTCCTGCGCTTTGTCGGGCTGGCGTTTGAGCACTGCGACTGGCAGCAGCCGAAGGGTGGCGGCGAGCAGTTTGCGCGCTCCGACATCGACTACGCTGCTGCACCGCAGGCTGCCTACAACGTGCCGGGCGCCATCTGCCTGGCCGGGGCGCGCTATTGCGCCATCGAAGACTGCACGATCGAGCATGTCGGCGGCTATGCCGTGGAGATCGTCGATGGCAGCGCCGGCAATCGCCTCGCCGGCAATGAGATCAGCGACATGGGGGCGGGCGGCGTCAAGCTCAATGGGGCTGACGCAGCGGGCCCCGTGCTGCGGCGCACAGGAAACAACCGTGTCACAGACAACCACATTCATCATGGAGGCAATGTCTTCCACAGCGCCGTCGGTATACTCTCGGTGCACTCCTCTGGCAATACGTTCAGCCACAACCACATCCACGATCTATACTACACCGGCATCTCCTGCGGCTGGGTGTGGGGCTACGCTGCCAGCGTCTCGCACAGCAATCGCATCGAGAAAAACCATATCCACGACATCGGTCAGGGCCTGCTGAGCGACATGGGCGGGGTCTACACGCTGGGGGTGCAGCCGGGAACGTTGATTCGTGGCAACCTCATTCACGACGTCGAGAAGTGCAACTACGGCGGCTGGGCGGTCTATCTTGACGAGGGCAGCTCGCACATTCTGGTGGAGAACAACGTCTGTTACGCCACAAGCAGTCAAGGCTTCCACGAACATTACGGATGTGAGAATATCGTGCGCAACAATATATTTGCCTTTGGCCGCGAGGGGCAGGCATCGCTCAGCCGGGCCGAAGGGCACAACTCCTTCACGTTTGAGCAGAACATCGTCATAGGGCGAGAGCAGCCCATCTATGCCGCCGGCTACGCCGGGCAGTTGGAGAAACGCGGCTTCCGCAGCGACCTGAACTTGCTGTGGGATGTGTCTGGCAGCCTGCCGCGTGGTGAGAACGGGCAAAGCGACAAGAACGGTCACTGGATTGCTCTACGCACGTTCAGCCTTGACGATCTGCACGCGCTTGGTTACGATCGCCATTCTATCGTCGCCGATCCCATGTGCCGCGATCTGGCTCACTTCGATTTCACGCTGGCTGCTGATTCACCGGCGCTGGCGCTCGGCTTCAAGCCGATTGATCTGTCGGACGTGGGACCGCGAGCGGCGGGGAAGCGAGAGTAAGAGGCGACGCCAATGTAGAGTGCAGAGGGTAGAGTGATCCCTTATGCACTCTACATCTTTACGGCCATTCGTCGCAAACGAACTTCTTGAACTGCGAGACTGATATCACTGTTGTGCTACCGATCTTGTGAGCGCCATCGAAATCGCGATCCCCCGTGACGAAGTAGTCTGCATCTGTGGCCAGAGCGCACGCCAGGAAAATCGCATCCTTCTGGTCACGAGGGAACGAGACAGTGTCCTGTACTTCAGCAATCGTCACCAACTTACTGAAAA
>CAYOEZ010000077.1:0-4531 GCA_964402955.1 uncultured Ktedonobacterales bacterium
CAAGGAAGTACCAAAGGAAGTCACCAAGCTCGTCGAGAAGCCCGTCGAAGTGACCAAGGTGGTCGAGAAAGTCGTCGAGAAGGTCGTGACCCCCACTCCTGTCCCGCCGAGTGCTGCGGCTCTGGCCCGGGCGCAGACCCTCAACGTCGCTCTCGGCGGTCGCATTGCCGATCCCACCAACCTGAATCTCTACGCCCCTGGGGTCAGCCGCTCAGGTACTGGTTTGCACCAGATGATCTACGAGTACTTCTTCTATGACAACCTGCAGACCGGCGAGTACATCCCCTGGCTGGCGGAGAAGTACGAGTACAACAAGGACTTCACGGCCATCACCGTCTATCTGCGCAAGGGTGTGACCTGGAGCGACGGCAAGCCCTTCACCGCCGACGACGTCGTCTTCACCTATCAACTTCTGGCGGCCAACCCCAAGATGACCTGGGCATCCGAGGCCAACAAGTGGGCCAAGTCGGTGGAGAAGATCAACGACCTCACCGTGAAGATCAACCTGACGTCAGCCAATCCGCGTTACCACCTGAACCGCGAGGCATTCCCCGCCGTCGGCATCTGGGGCGGCCTGACCGTCCTGCCCAAGCACGTGTGGGAGGGCAAGGACCCCCTGACCTTCAAGAACTCGCCACCGGTGGGGACAGGCGCCTACAAGCTGGCCAATGCGACAACCACGTCCGTGACCTACGAGCGTCGCGATGACTGGTGGGGGATCAAAGTCTTCGGTGTGACGCCTGCCCCGAAGACGGTCAACTTCGTGTACGTTGGCGATGAGACCAGCACCGCCCTGGCCCTGGCCGCCAACGAGCTTGACACCCCCAATATTGGCATACTCACCGTTGGCTCCTACAAAGAGGTCGTCAAGCGGAACCCGAACGTGAAGGCCTGGTACAAAGATGCCCCCTACGCCTGGCTAGATCCCTGTCCGCGGGCCCTGATGGTGCAAAACGCCAAACCGCCGTGGGACAAGAAGGAAGCCCGCTGGGGTCTCTCGTACCTGATCAACCGCAAGGCAGTCGTGGACCTGGCCTACGAAGGCACGACCACGCCTGCCTGGGGCATTTGGCCGAACTACGACGGCCTGAAGCCCTACTTCGATGCCGTCAAGGACCTCAGAGACAAGTACCCGACCGATGCCTACGACGTCAAGAAGGGAGAAGCGCTGTTGACCTCGGCCGGCCTCAAGAAGGGAGCCGATGGCGCCTGGCTGGGAGCCGATGGCAAGAAGATAACGCTGAACTACGTTGTGAACTCCGCCAGCACCGAGGAAATGAAGGTGTCGGCTGTGGTCGCCGATCAACTGCGGGCAGCGGGGTTTGATGTCAAGGTTCAGCCGATGTCTGACCCGGCGCTCCCCAGCGCCACTCTGCGTGGCGAGTACGACATCAGGGGGACTCAGTCCTTCTGCCCCGGCTACATCTATGACAACCTGGAGCTCTTCCACAGCAAGTATTACGTGCCGTTGGGAGAGTCCGCACCATGGTACGAGCGCAACTCCTTCCGCTACAAGAACTCTGCCTTTGACAAGATCGTAGACGAGATGGCCGCCACCTCGCCGACAGACGTGGCCAAGATCCAAGACCAGTACAAGCGGGCCATGGCCATCTGGTTCGACGAGTTGCCCGTGATCCCCATCGTGCAGGCGCCGGCGCTCGTGCCGTTCAGCAGCACCTACTGGACGGGCTGGCCCTCGGCCGATAACCCGTGGATGATGCCCGTGAGCTGGTGGGCAACCTTCAACCTGGTGATCACGGGCTATCCCGCGCCGGCCACCGGGAAGTGGGTCGGCGGCATCAAGGCGGCCGGCAAGTAAGCGGCGACAGTCCGCGCAGAGGGCGGCGTTGCGCGATCTGCGCCCTCTGCGAGCGGGCCCCGTGCGTAACAAGACGTTTCAGCCGCCGCCAGACGCACGTCTGGCGGCGGCTGGAACCCTGTGGACTCTGCCAATGATTGCCTATCTACGATACCTTGGCGCGCGCGCCCTGCTCTGGGCGGTGACCATTGTTGTCGCCGTCACTGTCGTCTTCGTTGTCCCGCGCCTGACTCCTGGCGATCCCCTGAGCGCGGTCTTCAGCAGGTTGGCGGCCGTCGGCGGCAGCCTCAACGCGCCCGAGATGATCGCACATTACAGAGAGCTTTTCGGCCTGGACCGCAGCATCGGGGAGCAGTACCTCAGCTTCCTGCGTGAGCTGGCCCGGGGTAACCTGGGCTACTCCATCAGCAATTTCCCGTCCAACGTGTTGGACATTGTGCTGCCATCCCTTCCCTGGACGATCGGCCTTCTCACGTTAACGACCATCTTCAGTTGGATTCTCGGCTCGCTGATCGGCGCTGTCGTGGGCTGGCGAGGCGGCCGCTCCAAGTTTTTCCAGGCCCTTGTCCCGATCGCGCTGGTGTTGTATGCGACCCCCTATTACATCCTGGCCATCATCCTCATCTTTCTTTTCGCCTTCACCTGGCGTATCTTCCCCTTGTCGGGCGCTTACTCCGTGGGCCTGCGGCCCGAGTTGACCCTCAAGTTCGCCCTGGACGTGCTCCATCATGCCGCGCTGCCAGCCCTGAGCATCATCCTGGTTTCCCTGGGCTGGTGGTTCCTGAGCATGAGGAGCCTGATCACCAGCCAGAAGGGCGAGGACTACATCTTGCTGGCCGAGGCAAAGGGACTACCCGACCGACACATCCTCTGGAAGTACGCCTTCCGCAACGCCATGCTGCCGCAGGCGACAGGTTTGGCCCTCTCGCTGGGGCACATCGTCGGCGGCGCCCTGATCACCGAGGTCATCTTCGCCTACCCCGGCCTGGGCTGGGTGATCTACAATGCCATCAAGAGCCTTGATTTTCCCGTGATCCAGGGGAGCGTGCTCCTCCTCATTGTCGCGGTAACCACGACCAACTTTGTGATCGACCTGTGCTATCCACTGATTGACCCGCGGATTCGCCAGGCCGGGAGGGAATGAGTCGCCGTGCTCCTGAACAACAGGAAGTTCACGCTCGGCATGAGCGTGATTCTGCTGCTAGTGCTCTTGGGGTTCATAGGGATGGGTCTGACCCAGCCAGAGATGCGCCGCACGGGCGCGTATCCGGTGCGGCTTCCTCCGGGACCGGGCGCCCCGCTGGGTACCGATTCCATGGGCCGGAGCATCGCCGTTCAATTGAGCGAAGCGCTCCTTAATTCGCTGCAGGTTGGCCTGCTGGCAGCCACCCTGGGCACAGTATTGGGCGCGCTGGTCGGCTTTGCCAGCGGCTACTTCGGCCGCGCCGTGGACGCCCTGCTGCGCATCCTGATTGACGTGTTCCTTTCTGTCCCCTCCCTTGTGTTTCTGATTCTGATCGCGTCGCTGGTCAGAGGCGTGAGCGTGCAGGCGGTGGCGCTGATCATCGGCGCCTTTGCCTGGGCGTCGCCGGCCCGCCAGACCCGCGCCCAGGTGCTGAGCCTGAAAGAGCGGGCGTTTGTGAAGCTGAGCCGCCTATCGGGCATGTCTGGTCTGGAGATCATTGTCCTGGAATTGATCCCCAACATGCTGCAGTGGCTGGGGGCCAACTTTGTCAATGCCTTTCTGGCTGCTGTCTTGGCCGAGGCGGGGCTGTCGCTGCTGGGGCTGGGACCGCAGAAAGAGATGACCCTGGGCATGATGCTCTACTGGGCGTTGAGCTATGGGGCCATGCTACAGAATCTTTGGTGGTGGTGGCTGATCCCGGTCTTGACCCTCATGCTCCTGTTCCTTGCGCTCTATTTGGTGCACCTGGGGCTGGACGAAGTGAGCAATCCCCGGCTGGCGGCGCGGTGAGTGAGCAATGTGATGCCTGAAGAGAAAAAGCCTGTCCTCGATGTGCAAGACCTGCGGGTGTACTACAACACCCGCAAGGGGCCGATCAAGGCCGTTGATGGAATCAGCTTTCAAGTCCACCCGGGCGAGCGCTTTGGCCTGGTCGGCGAGTCAGGCTGCGGCAAGTCAACCACGGCCATGGCCTTGCTGCGCCTGATCCAGCCGCCGGGCGAGATCGTGGGGGGCGAAGTTCGGCTTGATGGGGTGGACATCGTCACGCTGAACAGCGAGGACTTGCGCAAGACTCGCTGGAACCAGATGTCACTCATCCCGCAGGGAGCGATGAACTCGCTCAACCCTGTGATGCGCGTGAGCCAGCAAATTGAAGACGTGATCATCGTCCACGAGGGCAGCCAGGCGCGTCACGAGATCCGTCAGCGCATCAAGACGCTGCTGGGTACACTCGGCCTGCCGCATCGGGTCGCCAATATGTACCCGCATGAGCTGAGCGGAGGCATGAAGCAACGCGCGTGCATTGCCATGGCCATTGCCCTGCACCCGCGGCTGATCATTGCCGATGAGCTGACAAGTGCGCTCGATGTGGTGGTGCAGCGCGTCGTGACGCAAACCCTGGTAGACGTGCAGGAACAGATTGGAGCGTCGCTGATCCTGATCGGGCACGACATGGGCCTGCAGGCGCAACTGGTGCATCGCCTGGCGGTGATGTATGCCGGCTGCATCGCCGAGATCGCCGGCGT
>CAYOEZ010000077.1:4631-18514 GCA_964402955.1 uncultured Ktedonobacterales bacterium
TGGTGCATCGCCTGGCGGTGATGTATGCCGGCTGCATCGCCGAGATCGCCGGCGTAGATGACATCTTCGCCGACCCGCTGCATCCGTATACTCAGCTTCTCATTTCGTCGGTGCCCACGATAGAGGAGCGCAAGACCCTGCGGGCGATTCCCGGCCTGCCGCCGGGGCTGCTGCATCCGCCGCCCGGCTGCCTGTTCCACCCGCGCTGCCCCTATGCTGTGGACCGTTGCAAGACAGAGAGGCCGGTCTTGCGCAGTGTTGGGCCGGAGCGCATGGCGGCGTGCCACCTGCGCTGAGCCAAAATAGCCAGACCCGCGAGGTCTGAAAGAGGACGGACCTACCGTGCCATCACCCTTGCTGGAAGTCCGAAGGGCGAGCAAGGTCTTCGGCAGTGGCTTCATCAAGAAACAAGCCACGGTGGCCCTGGATGACTTCTCCCTGACCATCCCCACAGAACCGGCGAGCATCACTACGATTGCCGGCGAGAGCGGCAGCGGCAAGACGACGCTGGCCAATCTCGTGCTCGGCTTTATGCGCCCCACGAGCGGCCAGATCCTCTATAAGGGCACAGACATCGCCCGCCTGTCGCGCCAGGGGCAACTCGACTACCGGCGGCAAGTACAGGCTGTCTTCCAGGATCCCTACGAGGTCTACAATCCGATCTACAGGGTAGACCACGTGTTCAAGGTGATCATCAGGAAGTTTAAGCTGGCGCAGGGCAAGAAGCAGAAGCAGGAGTTGATGGAGCACAGCCTGGAGGTAGTCGGCTTGCAGCCGGGCGAGGTGCTGGGCAAATATCCGCATCAATTGAGCGGCGGACAGCGCCAGCGCGTCATGCTGGCGCGAGCCTTCTTGCTCAAACCACCCCTGATCGTCGCCGATGAGCCAATCTCGATGCTCGACGTATCGTTGCGGGCGATGGTGCTCGACATCATGCTGAAGCTGAAGAGCGAGTTTGGCATCTCGTTTCTCTACATTACGCATGATCTATCAACAGCCTATCAGATCAGCGACCACCTGTTCATCCTCTATCGCGGCTCGATCGTGGAGCATGGCCCCGCCACGACAGTGATCAAGACGCCCCAACATCCCTATAGCCGCCTGCTGGTTCAGTCAATTCCTGTTCCCAACCCGAAACGGAAATGGGCTGGCCGCGTCTCTATACCAGTCGAGGAAGAGCTGGGCATCGCCATGGCGGCGGGGTGCAAGTTTGCCTCGCGCTGTCCCCAGGTGATGGCGGTCTGCCGTCAAACTGCACCCCAACTGGCATCTGTGGGTGAAGAGCAGCGCGTGGCGTGCTATCTGTACACGCCACAAGAAGCGAAGGAACACTGACCAGTACAGCGGTTTCGATTTTAGTGGCGCAATCTTCCACGGGCCTCTGCTAAGTACGCCTGGAGGCGCCGCAGGAGCTCCGTCAGCGCTTTCTGTGCCTTGCGCCCCTGGTCGGCGGGACTTCAACGCCCAAAATGGCTCTGGGTGCTGCTGTACTTGGGCTTCAAGAGGGCTATGACAGTGCGGGAAAGCCTCCAGTAGCCGTCCAGAAGGCAGCGATGGTTGCCCGGAGCGCTCTTTCTGGCCTTATCCGGGCTCCCGCACACAGCCAGGGACAGGCCCAGAAACAGGATCGAAACCGCTGTGAATAACGACCTTTGTGCCAAGCGGCGTCCAGGCATACAACCAGGCCGCGTCTGTAAGATTGACGTTGACGCAGCCGTGGCTCACGTTCTGGCCGAAGTTGTTGTGCCAGTATGTCCCATGAATGGCATAGCCGGCATAGAAAAACATATCCCACCTGCTGGCTGGCCAGGACGCTGGCGTTGCTGTCGGCCGACACAAAGGTGGGGGCAACCAGAGCGATTAACACCACACCCGTGATCAGAACGAGAATCCACTTTGTCATGTACGACCTCGCCAATCGTCCGCTCAGCCGAGAGTGTGCGCCCAGTTTTGCGCCGTCTCCTATTATGTCCCCGCAGGCGGACATCCCACGACTCAGTTGCACCCGCCCGGCCAATCTGCTATCATGTCGCCAGCCGAGCACAAACATCATATGCGACAAACATCACGTGCGACAAACATCACCCGCGACAAACATCACCTGCGACAAGAGGATGTGTGGCCATGACGACACCCCGCCAGCTCATGTACCGGACATTGGACTTCGCCAACCCCGGGCGCGTGCCGCGCCACCTGTGGGCGCTGCCCTGGGCCGAGATGTACCATCCCGGCGCCATCGACCGCATCCAGCGCGACTTCCCCGACGACATCGCCAGCCCCAAAGGCATTCTCAAGACGCCGCCCAGGACGCAGGGCGCGCAATACGAAGTTGGCGTCTACGTGGACGAATGGGGCTGCACCTTCACCAACTACCAGCGCGGCGTCATCGGTGAGGTCAAAGCCCCTCTGATCAAGGGGGAGAACTGGGAGGACACGGACAACCTGCGCCTGCCCGTCGAGTTACTCTCTGTGGACAAGGACGCAGTCAATGTGTTCTGCCGCAGCAGCGATCGCTTCGTCATGGGGGGCATGAACGTCAACCCCTTCGAGCGCATGCAGTGGATCAGAGGAACGGAACAACTCTATCTCGATCTCGGCCTGCGCACTCCGGGCATGTTTGAGGTGCTCAAGAGAATACACGACTTCAACTGCGCACTACTATCCATCCTCGCCGGCACAGAGGTGGATGCGCTCAGCGTCTTCGACGATTGGGGAGCGCAGCGCAGCCTGCTCATCAACCCCGGCCTTTGGACCGAGGTCTTCAAGCCGATCTATCGCGATTACGCCCATATTGCGCACAGCCACGGCAAGCGCATCTTCATGCACTCCGATGGCTATACCCTCGACATTATCCCCCATCTGATCGACCTGGGCTTTGACGCCGCCAACCTGCAGCTCTTCTGCATCGGGCTGGACAAGTTGGAGCAATTCCGGGGCAAGATCACCTTCTGGGGCGAGATCGACCGCCAGCACCTGCTCCCCTACGCCTCACCCACCGAGATCGAGCAGGCCGTCGTCTCCGTCAAGGATGCGCTCTGGGCCAACGGCGGCTGCATCGCTCAGTGCGAGTTCGGCGCAGGCGCCAACCCAGACAATGTGTACAAGGTGTTCGAGACGTGGCAACGGATTGCCGGCTAGCAGCCTGTCGGAGAGAGTTGTCTCACCGCAGAGACGCAGAGTACGCAGAGGTTTTGATGGTTTTCTGTGCTCTTTCTCGGCGATCTCTGCGTCTCTGCGGTAGAAAAAGAACCCCCGCATCGGCTCTCCGACAACCTGCTAGGCACTCGGCGTCGACGCGTACGCTCCAAACTCGCGCCCTGCTTCGACCATCGCCATGAAGTTCTCGGGCCGCACAGCCGACGTAATCGAGTTGCCGGAACACAGCATGTAGCCGCCGCCGGGCGCGACGCGCTCGATCAAGCGGCGCGTCTCAGCCCGCACATCGGCTACGCTGCCGCGGCAGAGCAGGTCAACATCCACGTTGCCGAGGACCGCGACACGGTCGCCGAAGCGCTTCTTTACCTCGTACAGATCCATCTGTGCGCCTGGCTCCAGCGGGCCGAGACAATCGTAACCCGCATCAACAAAGTCGCCGATAATGCTCCAGAAATTGCCGTCAGTGTGCTTCACAGCATAGCCGCCTTCCTGCTTGACGGCAGCCACACACTCGCGTATGCCTGGCAGGAGCAACTCGCGGAATAGTCTGGGTGACATGAGTGGGCCAGTCTTGTAGGCATAATCATCGCCCATAAAAATGATGTCCACGCCGGCCCGAATCAATTGCCGGCAACGCTCCTTGTTGACAGCCACAACCATGCGGCTGATGCGCCGCACCAGGTCCGGGTTTTCGATCATGTCCATCAGGTAGGTTTCCATGCCCCGCAGGTTCCACGAATCGCCGAACACCTCGCGCTGGTTGACAACGATCGCTTTCTTGCCCTTGTAGCGCTTGACGACCTGAGCGACAGCCTCCAGGTAGCCGGCGGGGAAGACCGGATCGGGCGGAGTGAAGCGCAGCAGGTCAGCGGGGGATGCGATGGGTGGCTCGACCACCATCGGCATCACCTCATCGGTGTAGCGCATGGTGACGCCCCAATGATTCTTGTAGGTCTTGCCCGTGGGCACGACCAGGTCGCAGCCCTCTGGATAGTCTACGAGCAGATTGACCAGCACCGCATCGAGAAACGGCTCATCGAAGAGCTGCACATAGCTCTGGTAGCCGAGGCTGCGGGCAACGGCAGGATCGATGCTCAGCTCCATGATGGGTACGCGATCTGGAACCTTGCGCTGCAGCGCGGCAAAGACGCGTTCGGCAGAGTTCATTTTCTACCTCCACTCTCACGACGACTTCAATTGGCTGTTCACGACAAACCCGCGACGAGCTTAGGCAAGGCTGCCATCCGCTTTGCCAGCTTCGACAGCGATCGCTCGTAGAACCAGGCCATGCCCGGGTGAATCTCATCGTTGAACGGGGCAAGCCAGCGCGGCTGCAGATGCCCCGGGCCAAAGTACGCTCCCAGCAGCGAGCCGGCCGTGGCGCCGAAGCTGTCGGTGTCATTGCCCTGGCTCACCTGCTTGCAGATGCCGTCGCCCACATTCTCGGCGAAGCGCAGGGTGTTGATCAGCGTGCCGACTTCCTGATAGATCCGGCAGTGTGTGTAGGCATGATACTTGCTGCTAATGCGATGGTAGCCGTCCAGCCAGTCCGTTGCCTGGCGCACCTCAGCAATGGCATCGGCGACGATTTCAAAGAAGCGGCTGCGCCGGGGCACGAACTTGAGCGCTATCTCGAAGATGCCCAAGCGGTCGCTCATCACCTGGGCGCAGGCGATCGCCGCGGCCACAAACATCGTGCTGTAGACGCCCGCGCGCCGGTGCGTCCAGATCGCATCGCGCCAGGCCAGCTCAGCGGCCAGCGCCGGTCGCCCGGGACAGGCATAGCCATAGGCGTCGGCCCGGATGACGGCGCCGCAGTACTCGTCCATCGGATTGAGCAGCGACGCCCACGTCGCCAGGTCATCGGGATTGCCGCCGCGCAGTGTATTCTCTCCTGCCCTGAGCAACATGACACGCTCTGGTCCGAAAGTCGTCGTAATAGGCAGGTGGCGCAGCCACAGGTCACGCACGTTGGCCATGTTGAAGGCGGTGCCATGCTGCTCCAGAATCAGCATCCCCATAATTGTGTAGTTAATATCGTCATCGGGGGCAACATAGGCGATACGCTCGCGCACCGTCTCCGGCCACGAAACGTGCAGTCTGGGCAGCGCGGGCGCAATACGCTCGGAGATGTAGTCATCGAGCGGCCACTCGCCCAGGCTCTCCAGTGCGGCGCGGATTTGCGCCAGCGTGGGGTTGACCTCCAGCGGCTTGCCCAGAATGCAGCCGCAGACCGAGCCAAGAAACGCCGCCTCCACCCGCCGCGCGCTGTCTTCCAGGTCAACCGCAGCGACAGCCCCCAGCGGCCGGGTGGGGTCACACTCGGCCCAGATGGCGTCCAGATCATTCGGCTCCACGTAGGGCCAGTCCTTGCGCATGGGCAGATCTGTCAGGCGTTGTGCAAACACGGCCAGCGCATCGTAGCTATCGGGCAGGCCAGATAGCGTTTCTTTCAACCCTGTCACAACGTGACCCTGAGCTTCCTTGTTGTCGATCGTAAGCCGCAGTTGCTCGCGCAACTGACTGGTAGCTGGCAGCATGTCCGCTCCTCCTCATGTCCTTGATCTGCTCTCATTATAGCATATTGACAAGCGGCTTGGGAGACGGGTACAATAGCCCCACGTTCACGTATGCAGATCCCAAAGGAGAACACGCAATGCTCATCGATGCTGATTGCCACATCTCGTCATCCAAATGGGACGGACAGGCCATCACCGCGCCGGAGCTGATAGGCGAGATGGAGCGCGCGGGGGTCGACAAGGCGCTGGTCTGGCTCAAGCCGCCATACAATAAGGACCTCGCGCCGGAAAATCGTGCCGTGTACGAGGCAATGAAGCGTTATCCAGCGCGCCTGCTCGGCTTCGGCTGGACCAATCCGCGCTTGGGCAAGCAAACGACGCTGGACACGATCAAGCAGTGCTTTGAAGAGTACGGCGTCTACGGCATCAAGTTCAATGGCGCCCAGGACGACTACGTCATCGACGACAAGAGCATCCTGCCCTTCATCGAGAAGGCAGCAATCTATGGCAAGCCGATTGCCTTCCACATTGGCGCCGACTTCTACGAAAACACCCACCCCTACCGCCTGGGCGCGATCGCGGCTCGCTTCCCGCAGACGCAGTTTCTCATGGTGCACATGGGCGGAACAGCCTGGCGCACACTTGACCGCGCCGCCGTGGAAACGGCCACGCGCTTTTCCAACATTACGCTGATCGGCAGCGCCATTTCCGAAACGCCCATTCTGAACGCGATCAGCGCGCTGGGAGCGCATCGCCTCTGCTTCGGCAGCGACATGCCCTTCCGCCTGATGCATGTGCAGCTTGCCGCCTATCGGGCCATGCTGCGCGATGCCAGCGACGCCGACCGCGACCAGGTCTTGGGCGGCAATCTGGCTCGCCTGCTGCAGTTGTGACATCCACCATCAGCCGTCTTCACCCTGGCCGTGTGCTGTTTCCCCTGGGGCTGGGCACAGCGCTCTCGCTCATGGGTGACGCCACGCTCTATACCGTCCTGCCCACGCACACCGCCGACGCCGGCATTACGCTGGCCGCGGTCGGGATTATTCTCGGCGTCAACCGGGCGATCCGCCTGCTGAGCAATGGCCCGACCGGGCTCGCCTACGATCGCTTCCCCCGCCGCCGCCTCTTTGTGCCCGCGCTTTTCCTGGGCGCGCTCTCGACAGCCATCTATGCAGCCACGAGCGGATTCTGGCCGCTCTTTATCGGACGGCTGCTGTGGGGATTGGCTTGGTCGGGCATCTGGGTGGGCGGCGCAACCATGATCCTGGATGTGACAACGGGGAACGATCGCGGCCGCTGGACAGGTCTCTACCAGACGTGGTTCTTTCTGGGTACCAGTCTCGGTTCGTTCTGCGGCGGCGTGCTCACCGATTGGCTGGGGTATACGGCGGCAATGTGGATCGGGGCGGCCATCACACTGGCCGGCGCCGTCGCCGCGCTGGTGTTGCTTCCGGAGACACAGCACGCCCACCCGCCGGACACGCACCAGGAAACCGTTGCCTCCGGCCCTTTGCGCGCCAACGGCGCGCTGTGGGCGGCAGCCTTGTTGCAGGGAATCAACCGCTTTGTCGTGTCGGGCGTGCTCTCTGCGACGCTGGCATTGGTGGTGCAGCAGCAACTCCAGGATACAGCATTGGCGCTGCGCGTGGCGACGATCACTGGCGTGCTCATGGCCAGCCGCAATGTCTTCAGCATGTTTGCCGCCCCCATTTGCGGCACGCTGTCGGATCGCCTGCATAGCCGCTGGCTTGTCACCGCCTGGGTTATTCTGATCGGGGTGATCGGGGTTGTATTGCTGGTATGGGGCAGCGTTGCCGGGCTGTTGGTCGGGGTTGCCCTGACAGCAATTGCCGGCGGCGGCATCCAATCGCTCACCATCACACTCACCGGCGATCTGGTCAGCCACGCCCAGCGCGGCCGCGCCATCGGCCTGCTCCAGACGTCTAACGATCTGGGCAGCGCCGTCGGTCCGCCGCTGGCATATGTTCTGATGCCTGTGATCGCCCTGTCCGGAGTCTACGTGCTCTGTGCGATCCTCTTCGCCGGCGGGCTGGCGCTGTCGGCCTACTTCCACCTTCGACAACGGGCCATCTAAGACAAGAAACCCCCGAGGTTTGCGCCAAAACATCGGGGGGCTCCGTACAATCATCTGTGTTTATCCGTGTCCATCCGCGGCTATTTCATTTCCAGCGGCAGGCGGACATAGAACGTCGCGCCTTGCCCCGGCGTGCTCTCGACTGCCACCGTCCCGCCATGCGCTTCCACAAGTTGCTTGACGATCGCCAGCCCCAGCCCCGCGCCTCCTGTTGCGCGCGCGCGCGACTTCTCGCCGCGGTAGAAGCGATCGAAGACGTGCGGCAGGTCATCAGGCTTGATGCCGGCGCCGCTGTCGCGCACTGCGATAACCGCCTGTTTGCCCTCGACACGGCAGTCCAGCGTCACCGCCCCGCCGGCGGGCGTGTAGCGCAGCGCATTCGAGACCAGATTGCGCAGCACCTGGCCGATACGATCCGGGTCAATCCGACTGATTGCTTCCTGGCTGGCCTGGCCCATGACTAGCGCCACCCCACGCGCCGCCGCCTGCGATGCCATGCCGCTGATGGTCTGCCGGCATACCTGCACCAGGTCAATCGGCCGGCGTTCCATCGCCAGTTGTCCCGCTTCGGCCAACGACAACTCGTGCAGATCGGCCACCAGACGGGACAGGTGGTCTGTTTCCTCACGCAGCGCCGCCATGCGCTGCGGCGTCGGCTCATAGACGCCGTCCTGCAGCGCTTCCAGATCGGCGCGCAGAACAGCGATGGGTGTGCGCAGTTCATGCGCCACATCGGCCACCAGGTTGCGGCGCAACTCTTCGGCATGCGCCAGGCTGGCCGCCATACTGTTGAAGGCCTCGGCGAGCCGGGCTATCTCATCGTCAGACGTCACCTGCACCCGCTGCGCCAGGTCGCCGCGCGCCATCGCCTGCGCCGCTCTTGTCATCGATGCCAGCGGACCGGTCAGACGGCGGGCCACAAACAGGCTAATCACAATAGCGACTGCGCCGGCGATGAAGCTTGCCAGCAGCAACGCCCGGTTGACCGTATTGACGAACTGCTCTTCAAGGGCCGAAAAAGTGGACACCCCTGGCCCCTGCCCCAGGAGATACCCGACGGTGCGCCCGCCCACGGTAATCGGCAGGGCAGCGGCCATCTCACGCGTCGACAGACGCGGAGTGCTGAGTGCGACGCCGATCGTGGCGACCACTGTGCCCTGCGCATCGGCGACCACGGTTTGCTGATCCGCCCCCATCGTCGCGCCGATGCGTCCCATGCCCATGGCCGGCCCCATCATGCGCCCCATGCCCAGCCCCGTCGCACTCGACTCGAGAAAAGCCTGGACATTGGCCCACGACTGGTAGCGCGTATAGAAGTCTACCAGATCGGCCTGCACGCGCTGCAGGCGTTGCGTCTGGTTCTGCTGCACGTAGGAGGTGAAGGCAGCATCGGTGGCCTGCCTGGCCGCAACCGCCACCACCACCACGGCGACGATGGCCACCAGAATGGCAGCGACGACAAGCTTGCTTTGTAAGCTACGCATGACTATGTTCCTTCAATTTTGTAGCCGACGCCAAAGACGGTCTGCACGTAGCGCGGGTGGGCGGGATCTTGCTCGATCTTGCGCCGCAAGTTCTTGATGTGGGCGTCGATAGTGCGCTCATAGCCCTCATAGCTCTCGCCGAGCGCCTTTTCCATAAGCTGTAGCCGGCTGAGCACGCGGCCACGGTTGCTGGCCAGCGTCCACAGCAGGTCAAACTCGGTGGGGGTGATGTTGATCACCTCCCCGCCGCGCAGCACCGTGTGCCGCGCCTGGTCGATGACCAGATCGCCAATGGTCATGACCTCTTCCGCCGCGGTGTGCGTTCCCTGTGTCCGCCGCAGCACAGTGCGCACGCGCGCCACCACCTCGCGCGGGCTGAACGGCTTGGTCACGTAGTCGTCAGCGCCCAGCTCAAGCCCGATCAGCTTGTCGGTCTCGTCGCCGCGCGCCGTCAGCATGATGACCGGCGTGTCGGATTCTCTGCGCAGCGTACGGCAGACCTCCAGCCCGTCGATTTCCGGCAGCATCAAGTCGAGCAGAACCAGATCAGGCTTCTCGCGCCGCGCCAGCAAGAGCGCCTGCTTGCCATCGTAGGCCGTCACGACCTTGTAGCCGTCGCGCTCCAGATATGCCTTCAGCACGTCGACCAGACGTACCTCGTCATCCACCACCAGAATCTTGCGTGCAGTCATAAGGCCCCCCTGCCCCCCAATGCTGGGGGGAACGAACACTCTACGTTGCATCATAGCACAGAGTTGTGAAAAAGTCATGAAGAGGGGGTGAATACGTCGGCACGCCTTATTAGGCCGGTTTGAGCATTGAACTGTGTCTGAAAGGCTGAAGAGCCGTTTTGGGTGAATAGTTCGATAGTCCTCTCCATCCTCAGCGTCCACGTCTCACTCTTTGCAGATGACTTCGCGTCCATGAGTTTTTGGGCCTCTTGCCTAGATTCCTATAGCGTGCTATACTCACGCCGTAGTCCCAAAGATGCTACCAAGAGGGCATGGCGTATGCAGCTTTCAGACCATGGGTGCGACACGATCAGACGCCTGATTGACGCTGGACAATCCCTTTCCCCTGTATACGGGTTCACCCTGTCTGCCGATGTCTCTGCCGTTGATTTGATCCGGCAGGGTAAGTCGAGCGCGGTGACACCTCTTGCCGTCCGCTTTCAGCTCATCGAGCCGACTAATGATCTGAGCCTAAAGAGCAGCGGGCCTCAGTTGGCCCCGGTTTGGAGCAAAGCTAACCGAAAGCAGTCCAGAGAATGGCGTAGTGAGTTCATCTGGGGCGCAGATAGACCTGTGCTCTTGCCGCTCACGAACAGCTCTTTGCATGAAGTATGGCTGGACAATTGTGTCCTGAGGAATGAGGGGAAACAATTCAGCAACTCCCGAGAACAAGCACCAGACCCAACCGGCGTTGGCTTTGAATACATACAGAGATGCTGCCACAGGGTTGCCGCAGAGGCGAATGGCGGCTCTGGCAAAGACACGCCGAAGGCACTGGAGGTAGAGCTGTGAAGATTTCTTTGCCTCCAATCCAGCATGACTACGCTGGTTTTCTCGCAATTGTGTCACTCTATGATCAAGCGAAAGAATGCTCTCTTGATGAGATTGAGATCAGCATGGCAAACACTACTTGGCTCGACGCCGATATGTGCGCGGCGCTGGGGGCCGTCCTCTACCGCATCGGAAGCAAGGTAAATACGATAAAGCTAGCTGGTATAGTGCCCGCGGTGGAAGTGATTCTCGCTAAGAATGAGTTTCTCAGCCACTATGGGCGCAAGCCCGTCCCCGACACATGGGGCACCACAATCCCGTATCAACGATTTGAGACCAAAGACGATCGTTATTTTGGTAAGTACATAGAGGACAAGTTTGTACAACGATTGGAAATGCCTACGATGTCTGCAGGGTTACTGAAGAAGTTTCGCGAGAGTATCTTTGAGATTTTCAGTAACGCGGCAATTCACTCCCATACCAAGTTTGGTATCTACAGTTGTGGCCAATACTACCCGAAGCGCAACCGGCTCAATTTCTCAGTGGCAGATCTGGGTATTGGCATTTGGCGCAATGTGCGCGATAATACGGGCATGGACATATCGCCAGAAGACGCAATCGAGTGGGCGACTCAGGGAACAAACACGACTAAGCGCGGGCCTATACCTGGAGGTCTGGGTCTCAAGCTACTCACAGAGTTTGTCGGACTCAACAACGGCAGTATCCAGATTGTGTCTGATGCAGGCTACTGGCGACAGGACGGACGCCAACGCTCAACACGCCACCTGCCTTGGTCTTTTCCTGGAACTGTTGTGACCATCGAGATTGATTGCGCAGATCCCAAGTCCTATATGTTGATCTCCGAAAAGCAGGCAAGCAGCATTTTCTGAGAAAGGTTGGATGGATATGAAGCAAATCATGACATTATCGATGTTTGAGATCGTCGGCAGCCCGTTATGTGTTGCATCGGACGATGGACAAAAAGTGTTTGACCGTCTTTCTGCAGCGCTGAAGGAGGGGCGCCGCGTTTCCCTATCCTTTCAAAATGTGTCCAGCCTCACTTCAGCATTTCTGAACACGGCCATAGGACAACTCTACGCCACATTCACATCACAGCAACTTCGCTCACTCTTGAGTGTTAAGGATATGCAGGCGGATGATCTGGCCCTGTTGAAGCGCGTGATTGTTACTGCGAAAGCATACTTCAGTGATCCCCAACGCTTTGAAGCTGCCACGCGTGATGTTCTGGAGGCATAAGATATGGCAGGACTGGCAGCAGACATTCGTAGCCATCGCTTTGCACCGGCAGACAATCTGTTCTTGGATGCCAATGTCTGGATGCTGCTCTATGGGCCTCAGTATTCTCCCTGCGACCGGCGTGTGAGAGTCTATTCGGCGGCGCTGAAAGACATCCTTGCAGCAGGTTGTCATCTTTTTCTCGATGCGTTGGTGTTATCGGAGTTTGTCAACAGATATGCTCGTTACGAGTATGACGTACAGCCCCCCACGAAGAAGCCACGGACCTTCAAGGATTTTCGCAATAGCTCGAGTTTCAAACCGAGTGCGCGTCATATCGCCGCAGAGTGTGAGCGAATTCTCAAGCTGTGCAGATGTGTCGAGAGCGGGTTTTCGGCCCTCGATGCTGATGCCCTTCTGACCACGTATGCCGCCGGTCAGACCGATATCAATGACCAAATAATGGCCGAGTTGTGCCGTACACAGGGATGGACCTTTGTCACAGACGATGCCGACTTTAAGGGCGTCATTCCACTGCTAACTGCCAATGGCCATCTGCTTAAACCATAGCCGGAGGTTGCTCCATGGGCCTATTCCTATTGCTTCCTATCGGCACTTCATGCATGGATGCAACACGCAGCGTCAAACGAATATCCATGTGTCCCCAGAAATGGGAGCGCTAGCATTCTTGGAAGTTCAAAGCGCTGATTGCACCGGCGCAGAGGAACGAGGCATAACGATCACGCAGGTGTAGGGGCCAAGGCGGATGGGACGTATGCAACACGAGGGTAGGGGATATTCCCCTACCCTCGATTTCCTTGCTCCGATCATTGCCTCGTCCCATCAGCGGACCTCTGCGTTCATCCGCGTTCCGTTACTACTTCCCCTACGTTGATGGACCACTCGTGCGGCCACCGCGCATCATACCGCCGCGTCCGCCCATACCGCCACGACCGAAGGGCTGGCCGTTGGCGGGAGTCTGCGTGCCGTCCCACATCGGGCACGCGCCAGGGGTGGCGTTGCCGTTGCCCCACATCGGGCCGGTGGTGGTGCGATTCACGGCCTGGGACACCGTCTGCTGCATGTTCTGGTACATCAGGTCGGCCTGGGCCTTTGTGAGCGTACCCGCGGTGACCAGCTTGTCCAGGTCGGCGCGCTTGGCGGCCAGAATTGTGCTCACCAGTTGCTGCTCGGTCTTGCCCTTGGCCTGGGCGATCTGCAGCAGCGACTTGCCAGCCTGGCGCTCAACGATCAACTGCTCGCGGGTCATGCCAAGCAGGGCGAGAACCTCGTCCTCGAACCCCATCTCGCCGCCCGCTGCGCCGTACCCCTGACCCTGGCCCATCATACCGCCGCGGCCGAAGCCGGAACCCGGAACGCCGGGCGTGGGGCCAGCTGCGAACGCCGTGCCCATTGCCAGCGCGCCGAGGAGCATCCCCGCTACCAGAGTGGTGACGATCAGTAAAGACTTCTTCATCATGTCCCTCCTAGGGATTGTCATTGTCGCCGGTGTTGTTTTCTCACCGACGCTGTGCAGTGTAACACACAGATGTGAAGAGCTTGTGAAGACGCGGAAAAACTCGTGCCCGATTTGGTGAAAGAGTGTAAGCATTGCTCTAAATGCTTCGTCATATTTGGCGGTGGGTTCTCCTCCTCTCCTCCTTACTTGTCACCATGGCGACCGCTGGTGGGAGCGGTAACCATGGTGACAAGGTTTGAAAACGATCGGCTCGTGACCCCGTTTATGCGGGGTCACGAGCCGTTTCTAATTGCTGGGCGGTTTTCCCCTGGGGGGCAATGTGCTACGGGGTACGCTCGAATGAAATCGGCTTCTAATACTACTACCGTACATAGCCCGGCTGTCATGTGTCCACTGCAAAAAGGTTGTGTT
>CAYOEZ010000078.1:0-2121 GCA_964402955.1 uncultured Ktedonobacterales bacterium
CGCCGACAGCCACGCCGACAGCGACACCGATACCGCCAACCGCGACGCCGACGGAGACACCGATACCGCCGACTGCGACGCCGACGAACACGATTGTGCCGCCGACAGCCACGCCGACGAATACGCTTGTGCCGCCGACAGCCACGCCGACCAACACGCTGGTGCCGCCCACCGCGACACCGACGAATACGCTTGTGCCGCCCACCGCGACGCCGACGAATACGCTTGTGCCGCCCACCGCGACGCCGAGCCAAACGCCCACGGCGATTCCAACGAGCACGCCGACAGCTACACCAACGAACACACCAACCAATATACCGACAAACACGCCGACCAGTACGCCAACGCAAACGCCGACTGAGACGCCAACACAGACACCGACGGCGACCGCCACAACGACCGTCTTCCCGCTGCCGCCGACGCGCACGGCAACAGCCACAGCGACGGCGACGAGTACTGAGACGCCGACCGAAACGCCGACTGCAACGGCGTCGCTGACTCCCAGCAAGACGCTTGTCCCGAGCGAGACGCCGACGGCTACGCCAACCGCGACGATCACTGAGACGCCGACGGAGACTGCGACGCCAACGGGGACGACGACCGTCTTCCCGCTGCCGCCGACGCGTACGCCGTCTGAGACGCCGCTAGCTACGGCGACCGCGACGCCGGCTGAGACGGCCACGCCAACCGAGACGCCTGCCATCTCGCCGACGGCTACCGCCACACCAACGCCGACCTGGAGAATGCTGCGCTTCCCGGTGATCTTCTATAACCTGCCGATGGGGATGACAACGACGCCAACGCTGGCGCCGCTGTTCCCGCCCACGCGCACACGCACGCCGACAGCAACGGCAACAGCCACCGTTGCGCCGTCGCCGGTCACGACCGTATCCGTGCCCGATGCCAACTGGCTGGCGGTTGATCCGGTCAGTCACTCTGTCTTTGTCAGCGCCCGCAGCACCAACCAGGTCTACTACATGAACGGCCAGACGCTTCACATCGATGGCTCAATCGAGGTAGGACCATCGCCCTTTGGTGTGGCTGCCAATCTGGCCAATCGCCTGCTCTATGTCGCCAACTATGGCAACGGCTCGGTGTCCATCATCGACATGGACGCCCACGCGGTTGTCGCAACCCACCTGACCGGCGGCGGGCCGACCTTCCCTGTCGTCGACACGAGCACCGGTAACGCCTTTGTGCCGCTGCATCCCACCGATCGTGTGGCGCGCTTCGTCAACAGCATCTATCTGGGGACATTCCGCACGCGGGGCGATCAGGTCTTCGCCACGGCGCTCGACACGCAGTCATCGCCCAAGCGTCTCTACATCGGGCGGCGCGGGCATTACGCCAACGTCGAGGTCTACGATGCGGATACCGCCTCACCCACGTACATCACCACGCTCACGCCCGGCGGTGAGGTCTACAACATGGCCGTCAACGAAAACAACGGCGACCTGTACGTCCTGCACACCCGCACAAACGACGGCTACGTGGGCTTCCTGACCGTGTACGGCCGCAGCGGCGTCAAGCTGACCAGCGAGCCCATCGACGTCGGCGTCAACACGTTTGACGGCGGGGGACTGGCCATTGTCCAGAGCAGCGGGCATGTCTACGTGGCCGGCACAGAGTGCATCCCAGGCACACCGATGCAGTGCTCGGGCTACACCGAAGACGGAGCGATCGCCGTGTTGCGGGGGATGCCGCCGGCGGTGTTTGCTCTCCTGGACGAAAGTATCCCCAGCGGGCCCTTTGGCGTTGATGTCGATGAGAGCCTGCATCGGGTTTACGTCTCGAGCAAAGGCAACGGGGGCTGGGTCAGTGTGATCGATGATCTCTCGCTCGCGACACTGCCGTGATCTGTCCGCCCGGAACTGGTCTGTTTCACATCGTGTTGCTCCAAATGTGATATAATAGATCGTGCAAAGTGAAGCCGGGGGAGAGTAGACATGCGTTGGTCAGAGAGATGGACGGCTCTCGTCGTTATTGCTGTGTGTACGCTGGCGCTGCTGACCGCAGTGGCGGCGCAGGCGGACGGGCCGGCGCAGAATGCGGTGGTGCGCATCGACCCGGCGCAGCAAACACAGAAACCCGGCGAGGATGTCCTCGCCGTACTCCAGCACG
>CAYOEZ010000078.1:2131-18442 GCA_964402955.1 uncultured Ktedonobacterales bacterium
CGGTGCGTCGGCAAGGGTAGGTGTCGGCATCGGGGCGGTGGGGCGCATCGACCGGGGGCAGGAAACCAAGAAACCTGGTGAGGAGGTCTTCGTCGATCTCTTCATCGCTGACGTCTCTGGCCTCTATGGCACCGATGTGCGTATTTCCTTCGACCCGGCGCTCCTGGCGGTGCAGGATGCGAATCCCATAATGCCGAACACTCAGGTGACGCTGGGACCTCTCCTCACCGGCTCCAGCTTCTTCACCGTGCGTAACGAAGCGGACAACACAGCGGGAACGGTATGGGTGGCGTTGGTGCAGTTGAATCCGGCTCCTCCGGTCAGTGGATCGGGCGTCCTGGCCCACATCCACTTCCGGACGCTGGCTGCGGGCGCCAGCCCCATCACCATCACGAGTGCGGAGATGGCAGACCGCAATGGCATGACAATCCCCTCGACGCTCGAGGATGGCTCCATCACGATCATGTCTGGGTCTGGCCTTTTGTATGCGGTGCGGTTGCCGATCATCGTTCGCTGATGGGGCGCCCTTACGGCGGCCCCATTGGAAAATGCCAACCGGCGACCTCTCTACGGATTGCACCCATTGGCGATCCGCTAGCTGGCCCATACGATCTCTCATGACGTGCATGGAGGCATCCATCATGGCGCACATTCCGCACGCCTGGCGTGTGTTCAGAGCGCAGGCGCTCCTGCTCCTCTCGTTGTGTTTTACCATCACCCTGCTCACTCTTCTTGCCCACAATACTGCGGCGAATGCGGCGCAAATTGACGCCGCTGCCGTCATCAGCATTGACCCCGCTGCGCCGAGCGTCACGGTGGGCGTGACGGTTGGCGTGGATATTCTGGTCACGAGCGTGGCCAACGCCTACGGCGCCGATGTGCGCATCACCTACGATCCTTCGCTCTTGCAGGCGATTGACGCTAACCCCTCAACGCCCGGCACAGTGGAACTTACGCTCGGCCCCCTCTTGACACAGAGCAGCTATTTCACCGTGCGCAACGAAGCAAACAACACAACGGGCACGGCATGGGTGGCGTTGGTGCAGTTGAACCCCGCGCTGCCGGTCAATGGCACGGGTGTTCTGGCGCACATCAATTTCCAGACACTGGCCGCTGGCGTTAGTCCCATCATCATCAACAGCGCTGAGATCGCCGACCGCAATGGCATGACGGTCGACACGACGACGCAGAATGGGACGATTGGGATTTTGCCGCCAGGAGGCTCGACGGCGACACCCTCTCGGACGCGCACGGCGACTGCCACGACCGCGCCGCCCGCCACGAGCACCGCCACGCCATCGCCGACGCCCTCTTTCACCGCAACCAGCACAGCGACCGCGACTGCGACCAGGACGGCGACCAAGACGCCGCTCAACACGCCGACGCAGAGCGCGACGCCGACCGCGACGTTGACCCCCGGTGGGCCGCCCACGGCGACGTTCACCGTCACGGCCACACTCAGCGCCACAGCGACAGCCAGCGCAACCGGGACGCCGACCGAAACGGCGACGCCGGGCGCCCCGTCCACCAGTACGTCTACACCGTCGATCACACCAACCAAAACCACCATCGTGCTGCCGTCGGCGACGCTGACGCACACGACGACGGCGACGACAACCATTGCTCCCCTTGGACCGCCCACGGCAACCCGCACGCGCACGGCAACAGCCACACAGACCATGTCTGGGCTGTGGCACAAGCTCTTCATGCCCGTGATCGTTGTAGACGCTGACGACGTGCAGCCCCTCGTTTCGCCGACGCCGACGGAGACAGAGGTGTCCTGGTGGCCACCGTTGCCCACGGCCACGCCAACATCCATCCCGACGCAACCGACATCGCCCGTCAGCGCGCCGCTGCCCGACGCCAACTGGGTGGCGGTTGATCCTGTCAACGAGCGCGTGTTTGTGACGAGCCGCAGCGCCGGCAAGGTCTATGCCCTCAACGGCGCCGACCTGTCGCTGCTGGGCGCGACGACTGTGGGCAGCCTGCCTTTTGGCATTGCAGTCAACCCGGTAAACCGCCTGGTCTACGTGGCGAACTATGGCAGCGGCTCTGTGTCTCTGTTGAGCGCCGACACGCGGCAGCTTCTCCGGACCTATGTGACCGGCGGCGGGCCGACCTTCGTTGCTGTCGATACAGAGGCGGGCTACGCCTATGTGCCGCTACACCCATCCAACCAGGTGGCGCGCTTCCAGGGGGGCGTCTATCTGGGCAATTTCTCGGTGCGCGGCGAGCAGGTTTTTTCGATTGCGATCGATACGCAGGCCTCACCCAAGCGGCTCTACATCGGCACCCGCACACGCTCTGGCGATCTCTTGGTATATGACGTGAACGTATCGCCACGCTACATCACCACCCTGTCCGTTGGCCATTTTGTGTACAGCATGGCGGTGGATAGCATGACCGGCAACCTCTATGTTGTCCACAGCGACGCCAATGGCGATAATGCGCGCTTCTTGACGGTTTTTGACCGCTCCGGCCACAAGCTGACCGGCCAGCCTCTCGACCTCGGCGTCAATACGCTGGATGGCGGCGGGCTGGGTGTCGTGGCGAGCAGCGGCCACATCTACGTTGCCGGCACGAGCTGTATATCAAGCGGCGGCGCCTGCGCCGGCTACGCGCCCGACGGCCGCGTACTTGTGGTGGACGCGGCGTCGCTGTCCTTGTCGGCCAGCCTGGCGCAAGACATCATCCCCAATGGTCCCTTCGGCGTGGCTGTTGACGAGACGCGCCAGCGCGTCTACGTGACGAGTAAAGGCGGCGGCGGCTGGGTGAGCGCCATCAACGACAGCAGGCTGGGCGGAGAGTAAGAGTGCAACAAACACCCTTAGGGTCTCCGAGACCCTAAGGGTGTTTGTTTGTTGGCGTTGACAGGCGCACGGATTTCCACTACAATGCGCACATTCGCCACAACGGGAGGACTCTATGTCCGCGTCTACTGGTGCAGCACGTGTGCGCCTCGCCCTTTTCATTGTTGTCATGAGCGCCATGGCTGTGAGCGCCTGTCTTACCCCGGCGCAATCCACTCCCACGCCTGTTCCCACGCCCACACGCGTGCCGATGCCGACATTCACCAGCACCCCCGTGGCGACGCCAACACAGACGCTGACGCTGGTTGCGCCGACTGCCACGCTGACGCCTACCCCGGCTGTGACGGCCACCCCCACGGTCAATCCGAACTTGAATCCGCTCACGGGCCTGAACGTCACTGACCCGTCGCTGCTGCAGAAGCGACCGTTGCTCTTCTGTATCGATAACGACCCTGCCTCGCGGCCCCAGTATGGCCTGAATCGCGCTGACATTGTCTATGAGTATGTCATGGAGCGCTTCTATAATACGCGCTACACCGCTGTGTTCTGGGGCCAGGAAGCCGGCCGCATCGGGCCGATCCGCAGCGCCCGCCTGGTCAACCTGGAAGTGACACCGCAATACGACGGACTGCTTTCCTGCCAGGGCGCCAGCGATCCCGTGCGCTATCTGCTGCTGGGCGATGCGACAAACAAGCCTGCCTATCCATACGCCTATCTCGATGTCGACCTGTTTGACGCCAACTATCATTACTTCAACATTTATGGCAAGAACCCTGTTGTCGGCACCAACCTGGTGCAGACGAGCACAGACTCGATACGCAAGTGGCTGCAAGACAACAAGCAAGAGAAGACCGTCAAGATCCAGGGTTTCACATTCTCACCTGCCGGGTCTGCCACGCCCAGCGCCATGGCCGCCGCCAGCATCGACATTCCATATCCCGCGCCGTGCTGCACGGTGCAGTGGACGTATGACGCCAAGACCAACCGCTACTTGCGCTCCGTCGCCGGCGAGCCGCACAAGGACGGCGCCACCAGCGAGCAAATCAGTGCGGCCAACGTCATCGTCGTCAATGCCAGCCATGAGGCGACGAATATCGTCGAGGACTCGACGGGAGCGACGGCCATCCGCATTGTCCTGACCGGCGAGGGCAAGGCGTCGCTCTTCCGTGATGGTGTGGCGCTGGCGTCGGTCTGGCAGCGCGCCAAAATCACCGATTTCATGCAGATCACTGACGGCCAGGGCAAGCCGCAGGCGTTGCGCGCCGGCAATACCTGGATCGAGATTGTGCCTGACGTCGATTTCAAGGTGTCGCCCTAATGACACTAACGATTCGGGGCCGCGATTTCGTCTGGGGATCGCGCACGTATGTGATGGGCATTGTCAACGTCACACCCGATTCGTTCTCGGGTGACGGGCTGGGCAGCGATGTGCGGGCGGCGGTTGAGCAGGCCAAACGATTCGCCGGCGAGGGCGCTGATATGATTGACATCGGCGGCGAATCGACGCGCCCCGGCTCTGCGCCGGTGACGGCTGAGCAAGAGATGGCACGCGTGCTGCCTGTGATCCAGAGCTGTGCGCAGGCGGTGGATCTGCCAATCTCCGTCGACACGAGCAAGGCAGTCGTGGCACAGGCCGCGCTGGCAGCCGGCGCTAACATTGTCAACGATGTGTGGGGATTGCGCGCCGACACCGCCATGGCCGCGTTCTGCGCGGTAGCGGGCTGCCCGGTCGTCCTGATGCACAACCGGCGCACACGGCCCGACGCGGCGCAGATCACACGCCTGGGCGGCCACTATGCCGGCGTGGTCTATCATGACCTGATGGGCGAGATCAGCAGCGAGTTGAGCGAGAGCGTCGCTATGGCCACGTCTGCCGGCGTGGCGAGCGACAAGATCATCATCGATCCCGGCATGGGCTTTGCCAAGACCGCCGAACAGAATCTTGAGGTCATGCGCCGGCTTGGGGAGCTCAAGGCGCTCGGCCATCCTATCTTGCTTGGCCCCTCGCGCAAGTCCACGATCGGGCTGGTGCTTGGCCTGCCGGTGGAGCAGCGCCTGGAAGGGACAGCCGCGCTGGTGGCTCTGGGCATCGCCGCCGGCGCAGACATCGTGCGCGTCCATGATGTACGGGAAATGGCGCGTGTGGCGCGCATGAGCGACGCCGTCGTGCGCGGCTGGACACGATCATGAAGCGGGCGCAAGCGTTGCACCAAGCCTATCTGGGCATGGGCACGAACCTGGGCGAGCGCGCGGCCAATATCGCCGAGGCGTTGCGGCGCATGGCAGACCTCGGCACGGTGGCCGCCGTCTCCTCGTTGCATGAGACAGAGCCGTGGGGCATTGCCGAGCAACCCAAATTCCTCAATGCCGCCTGCCTGCTCCTGACCACACTCGCCCCGCACGACTTGCTGGTCGCGCTCAAGCGCATCGAGCAGGCGATGGGCCGCACGCCAACTGTGCGCAACGGTCCACGCTTGATTGACATCGACATACTGTTCTATGACGACGTGATTCTCGCTATGCCGGGCCTGACCATCCCGCATGCTCACCTGCACGAGCGGAGCTTTGTTCTGCGTCCCCTGGTCGAGATTGCGCCGGACGTTGTGCACCCCGTGCTCAAGCGCACCGTGCGCGAGCTGGCGGAAGCGCTTGGCAATATGGGAGGCTGAGGGAAGTCTCTTGACAAACCGGAGCGTTTGATGTATCTTCTTTGTAGATACATGGAGGCACAGCGATGAGAACCCGTGTCCAGAAATGGGGCAACAGTCTGGCCCTGCGCATTCCCAAATCGTTTGCTACCGAGGTCCGTCTTGTTGAAGATTCGGTTGTGGACGTATCCCTTGCCGATGGTCGAATTGTCGTTTCTCCGGTTCCTGATGCCGACGTGACGTTGGCTGATCTGTTGGCGGGCGTCACGGCGCAAAATCTGCATCACGAAATTGATACCGGCCCAGCCGTGGGCATGGAGGTGTGGTGACCCATGCCATATGTGCCAGAGCGTGGCGATGTCGTCTGGATCACCATGAATCCACAAGCAGGGCACGAGCAAGCGGGACGCCGCCCAGCTGTCGTACTCTCGCCGGCGCAGTATAATGGTAAGGTTGGTCTGGCAATCCTTTGCCCCATTACCAGCCAGGTGAAGGGGTATCCATTTGAGGTGCCCATTCCGGCTGGTCTGGCAGTTGCAGGGGCCATCCTTGCCGACCAGGTGAAGAGTCAGGACTGGCAAGCGCGCAGCGCTGAGTTTGTCTGTGTGTTGCCGGAACCAACAATCTCTGAGGCGCTGCGCAAGCTCAGCGCCCTACTGTCTAGCTAGTCACTTCATGATATCATTGCTGAGGAGACTCCTACGTGACCGTGCGCGCTGTATTCTTTGATGTATTCGGGACGCTGATGCCATACAAGAACCTGCCCCGGCACGAGGTGCTGGCCAAGCGGGCCAATCTGGTGGGCGTGAGCCTCACGCCGAAACGCCTGACGTGGTTGACTTTTTGGGATGGAGTGTGTACAATGTAATTACTGTGGACGTAGGGAGGTGGCTATGAGTACCCCAGTCAGAGCGCGCATCGTAAAGATCGGCAATTCTCAGGGAATCCGTATTCCTAAGGTGTTACTCGAGCAGGTGGGGCTTGGCGTTGAGGTCGAGGTTGAGGCGCGTGGCAATGAACTCATTGTCCGTTCAGCGCGGCATGCACGCTCTGGCTGGCGTGAGCAATTCGAGCTCATGGCCCAGCGCAGAGATGATCAACTTCTTGACCCCGACGCGACAGGTCTGACCGAGTGGGACAAGGAAGAATGGGAATGGTAGCCAATCGCTTTGATGTCTACCGTGTGGACCTTGACCCAACGGTTGGAAGCGAGATACAGAAAACACGACCATGCGTCGTCGTATCGCCGGACGAGTTGAATGAGGTAATGGCGACCGTCATCATCGCGCCGATGACCACGCGCGGACATCTCTACCCCAGCCGCGTCCCATGTCAGTTCCAAGATAAAGACGGCTTCATTGTACTCGATCAACTGAGAACCGTGGACATGAGGCGACTTGGGCGCCGTCTGGGCCGATTGAACACGTCTACGCAGAAGGCGCTGTTGGCAACCCTGGCCGAATTCTTTGCCGAATAGAGGAGACTCCTACGTGACCGTGCGCGCTGTATTCTTTGATGTTTTCGGGACGCTGATGCCATACAAGAACTTGCCCCGGCACGAGGTGCTGGCCAAACGGGCTAATCTGGTTGGCGTGAGCCTGACGCCGGCGCAGGTGCTGCACGCTTTGGAGGCGCTGGAGCGCAACAGCATGGGCTTCGCCATGGCCGGGCAACTGGGCGGCGAGGATGTGCCGCGTGACCGCACCTACTGGGTGCGTACGTTCGGCAATGTGCTGAAGGCTGCCGGCATTGCGGGCGATCAGGCGACGATTGACCGCTACGCGACCGAGATGTGTGACACCTTCCTGCAGGTGGGAGATTTTGTCCTCGATGAGGAAACCCTGCCCACGATGCGGGGACTGAAAAAGCAAGGCTTCACCGTGGGTGTGATCTCCAATGCGCCCAAAGGGCTGGCGAAGACCCTGGAGGAGTACGGGGTGCTGCAGGAAGTGGACTTTGCCGTTGGCTCACAGGACATCGGCATCGAAAAGCCCGATCCGGCCATCTTCAACTATGCTTTGCGGGCGACGGGCGTGAGCGCGGCCGAGGCCGCCTATGTCGGCGATGAATACATGACCGACGCCCGCGCCGCGCAGGCTGCCGGCATGCTCGGCATCTTTCTCGATCGCCACGGACTAAAACCGGTGACCGATGTGCCGCGCATCCGGCGGCTGAGTGACTTGCTGGAGCCCGGCTCACCGCTGCGGAAGAGCTAGCAGTCTGTCAAAGGTGCTCCAGCTTGGCACAAGTCATGCTGCTTAAGAAGAGATTCGTCATGGACGGGAAAAAAGGTCAGCCAACCACGATCGATGAATACATTGCGCAGTTTCCGGAAGACGTGCAGCATATCCTGGTCAGGATCAGGGCGGTGATTAGAGAGTCCGCTCCAGAAGCGGTGGAAAAAATAAGCTATCGAATGCCAGGCTTCTACCTAAACGGTAACCTGGTCTGGTTCGCCGCCTATCAGCGCCATATTGGATTCTATCCAGGGTCATCCGGGATTGAGGCATTCAAAGAAGAACTATCGGCATATAAGGGGGCAAGAGGGTCGGTGCAATTTCCGTTGCATGAACCCATGCCCTATCAGTTAATCAGCGAGATCGTTAAGTTCAGGGTTGCAGCAAACCTGAAAAGAATAGCGGCTTGAATCTGAGAGGACATACGTGGGTACCGAATACGACAGCTTTGCCCGTTTCTATGACCTGGAGTATCGCAATGCCAGCGATGATCTTGAGTTCTATCGCCAGTTCGCCGAACGCTGCGACTCGCCGATTCTCGAGCTGGGCTGCGGTACGGGCCGCATCCTGACGCACCTGGCCCGCGCCGGATTTCGCGTGACGGGCGTGGACGGGTCGCTGCCCATGCTGGCAATTGCTCGCCAGCAGATCGACGCGGACACTCGTCTTGAGCGGCGCGTGCACCTTGAGGAGGCGGACATGCGCACCTTCTCATTTCGGACGCGCTTCCGCATGGCGCTGTGCGCCATCAACTCGTTCATGCACTTGATGACGCCGCAAGACCAGGCGGCCTGCGTCGCCAATGTCCATCACCATCTCGTTTCGGGCGGGTTGTTCATCGTGGATGTGTTCAACCCTGATCTGGCGCTGTTGCTCGAAGGTGGGGGCAGGCTGATGTTGGAACGCCTGCTCGTCGACCCCGCTACCTCAACGATGGTCACAAAGATGGTGTCGGCGTGGGTCGACCGCGCCAGGCAGGTGAACCATGTCACCTATCTGTACGACGAGATGGTTCAGGATGGCACGGTGCGGCGGACAGTGGCGACGATCAGCCAGCGTTATCTCTACCGCTATGAGATGGAGCATTTACTACAGAAGAATGGCTTTGTGGTCGAGAATGTCTACGGCAGCTATGACGTGGAGGACTACGGTCCGGACAGTTTTAAGATGATCTTCGTGGCCCGCAAAGAATAGACGCCCTGGCATGGAGAGATGCGGCGACGGCGCTGATCAACAGGTTGATCAGCGCCGTCGCCTATTTGCTGTCACGCGAAATCGCGAATCCTGGCGGTTGCTACCTGTGGGGCGCTCTGCTACTTGGTCTGGCCCGTCACAACGACTTGCCTTGTCTGGATCTCCACTTTGTCGATCGTCACCGGCAGGTCGCCCAGGAGCGGGAGATCGGTCTGTTGTTCGATCATCTGCATGAGGCGATCTTTGACAGCCCCCGGCAAAAGCCCACCCAGGGCGTCAAGTTGCAGAACCTTCAGGCGCGGCCGTCCATCGATCAGGACCACGGTCGTGGTCGCCCTGGCGGAAATGTTGAAGCCGAGCACGCGCACCTTGCCTGTGATCAGCGCGACCCCGGGTTGCAGGGTCACGACGACATCGTTGAATGTCGTGTCGCCACTCGCGTTCAGATATGCGCTGAGCTCGTCGGTGATCTGCTGTTCGCTGAATGCGACCCTGAATGGCGCCATGTGCCGGCCGGCGTTGATAGCAGCTTCGAGGTCGGCAATTGAGGTCAGTTCTGCGGGCGTCGGGCTGACTGTTGGCCGCGCGGGTGTGGCGGTCGGTGTCATACTCGTCGCCCGCGTCGGAATGGCGGTTGTGGTTGGCGTTGCCCGCGTCGGGCTGGCGGTTGTGGTTGGCGTTGCCCGCGCCGGCGGGGTGGGTGTTGTCTGCGCTTGCACGAGCGGAGTTGGCGCGGGCGCGATGCGCCCCCGCTGTGGCACAAGAATGGCCACGCAGAGCACAACGTTGCACACGAGCAGAATCAGTCCCGCAAGAACAATCCGTACCAGAGTCTTACTGTTCATCGGCAGTTTGGCTTTCTACAGGGGTATTGGCCAGCCGGCGCAGGGTCTGCAATTGCTTCTGCGTGGTGGCCAGGCGCGTCTGCAAGTCTTCTTCGATGAGGCCGCGCAATGCGCCTGCCAGATCTTCGCTGAAGCTGTGTTCGGCGACGAGGTTGACCTGCAACTCACGCACTGTTTCCTTGAGCAACTGGCTGGCGGACACCAACTCCTGAACAGTGGCAGCGTTGCTCTGACTGGTGTTGTTGGCGTCTTCCGCCTCCCGCTGAATCACCGGAATGACTGTGTTCCAGTGTGTATCCTCGACCTCTTGCAGACCCTTGTAGGTGGCCTGCACAACACTCATGTGCTCTTCCATCACCAACAAGCGCTGGCCAATGTCAGTCGTATGCGGCACGGCATCTTCAAGGGCCTGTAGGCGCACGAGCAGGGGCTTATCCATGTCTGCTATCGCGTCGACGCGTCGTTGCAGGATGAAGTGGGCCTCGCGCACATCGGCCACGATGCCGGTATCATCCTTGTGTTTCTTGGATTCTTCCTGTTGGGCGAGAATGATCTCATGACGAAGCTGCTGAATATCCGCCATGACAGATTCGACGCGCGCCACGGAGCGTTTGACCTCTTCGACGGCCTGCGACTGGTTCACGTCCAGGTGGGCAATCTGCGCCAGAACCGCTCCCTCGCGATTGGCGCGGTCCTGCTCGCGTGTCTCCAAGAGGTCGAGGCGACCACCCAAAGAATCTGCGGCCTCGACCAAACCAGCAATCTGGGTTAGAATGGCGCCCTCATGGTTGGAGCGCTCACGCTCGCGTGTCTCCAGGAGGTGGAGGCGACCACCCAGAGAACCTGCGGCCGCGACCAAACCAGCAATCTGGGTTGAAATGACGCCCTCATGGCTGGAGCGCTCACGCTCGCGTGTCTCCAGCAGGTGGATGCGCCCCGTCAGACTATCGGCTGCCTTGATCAGGCTGTCCATGCGTGTGGACATCTCAATTACCCGCTCAGCCTGGTCCTTGCGCTGCGTATCCAGCACACGAATGCGGTTTGCCAGGCCATCAACGCTCTTGCTCGAGGTCTCCAGGCGCGTGTTGACGTCACCCCAGATGCGGGCCGACTGGTCGGCCTGGGCCTGGCGGTCTTTGGCCTGGCGCTGTATCTCATCTTGCAGATGGATGTCGGTATCGCGCAGGGGGAGCAACTCGGAACGGGCTGCGCTGATGGCATCTTCCAGGCGTGGCATGCGCGTCAGGCCCGTTTCGATGGCATTGAGCCGGTCGCCGGTTTCGCGCATCTTCACAGACTGATCCTTGAGCACAGACAGGGCGCTGGCCATCTCCTGGGCCAGGCGCGCCAGTTCGGCGTGATCGCGGCGGCGCTCCTCATCCAGCCAGGCCATGCGCTGGGTGGCCGCGGCCATGTCCATCGGTTTCTCAGATGCTATCGTCACCGTGTTCCCCTCCCTGACTGCATTCTACCATTCACTGCTTGCAATTGCAACCACTGTTGGCGCTGTGGTATAATCGCTGCGGGAGCGTGATATGGAAAAAGACCTGACACCGGCGCGTCGCCAGTATCTTGCCTTCAAGAAAAAGTACCCCAACGCCATTCTATTCTTCCGCATGGGTGATTTCTACGAAACGTTCGATGATGATGCGCGCCTGATCTCTCGGGAGCTCGACATTGTCCTGACCGGTCGAGAGATGGGCAAGGCTGGCCGTGTGCCCCTGGCCGGCATCCCGCACCATGCAGCCGAGAACTATATCGCCCGCCTGATCAACAAGGGCTACAAGGTGGCCATCTGCGAACAGGTCGGCCCCGTACCCGCGACCGGCATCGTTGAGCGCGAAGTCATCCGCGTCGTGACGCCGGGAACTGTGGTAGAGCCCGGGCTTCTAAGCGACAGACGAAACAACTACCTAACGGCTGTCATTATCGAGGACAACGGCGCTGGCCTGGCCTATGCGGACGTCAGCACCGGCGAGTTCGCAGCCACAGAGATGAATGGCAGCGACGTCATGCTCTCCGTCGCACAGGAGATGGCGCGTCTGCAAGCGGCGGAATGCCTGGTTGTGGCTGCAAAGGACGGGCAGGCGGCGGATACTCCCATCCCTTCGTTGCCGTCGCTGACGACGCACTTCACGCCCTATGAGTCGTGGCACTTCTCCTTCGACGTGGCGCAGCGGGCGCTGCTCGATCATTTCCAGGTGGCGACGCTGGACGGCTATGGCCTGCAAGGGCTGCCTCTGGCGCTGCGCGCGGCCGGCGCGCTCCTGCAATACGTCAGCGAGACGCAGAGCGCCGCCCTGGCGCAAATGACGCAGATCGCTGCCTATTCGACAGCGTCGTTCATGGTGCTGGACGCTGCCACCCGACGCAACCTGGAGTTGACACAGAGCACGCGCAGCGGCAGCCTGAAAGGCTCGTTGTTGGGGGTACTTGACCTGACGCGCACGGCCATGGGCGGCCGTCTGTTGCGGCGCTGGATCGGCCAGCCCCTGGTCGATCTGCCGGGCTTGCTCGAGCGGCAAGCGGCGGTTGCTGCTCTCTACGCCGGCACGCAGATGCGGCTCTCGCTCCTGCCGCTGCTTGCCAAAGTCGGAGACCTGGAGCGCATGCTCTCGCGCATTGGCCAACACGTGGCCACGCCGCGCGATCTGGTTGGCCTGAAGAACAGCCTGGCCGTCGTGCCGGAGATCGTGAGAGCGAGCAGGGAGCAGGGTGCAGGGGGCAGGGAGCAGAGGGCCAGCGCAGATGAATTGTGGGAAGAGATGGAGACGGGGAGACGGGGGGAAGGGGAGACGCGGGGAAGGGGAGACGGGGAGACGCCCGTAGCCGGAGCCCGGAACCCTGACCCCGGAACCCTGACCCCTGATCCTTGTCTCGATGTGGTCTCCTTGATCGAGCAGGCGATTGTGGCGGAGCCGCCGGCAACGCTCAGCGACGGAGGGGTGATTCGACCAGGTTTTGCCGCCGAACTGGATGCGCTGCACGGGTCATCCAAGCACGCGCGCGAGTGGATTGCCGGGCTGGAACGCGTGGAGCGCGAGCGGACGGGCATCAAATCGCTCAAGGTGGGGTACAACAAAGTATTCGGCTACTACATCGAGATCTCAAACGCCAATATCGCCCAGGCGCCGCAGAGTTACATCCGCAAGCAAACACTGGTGGGCGCCGAGCGCTTCATCACACCCGATCTGAAAGAATACGAGTCGTTAGTGCTCAACGCCCAGGAACGCATGGTCGAGTTGGAGACGGGCCTGTTTCGCCAGATATGCGACCAGATAGCGTCCCAGGGCGAGCGCATTCTCAAGACCGCGTCGGCTCTGGCACGCCTCGATGTCTACTGCGCGCTGGCTGAGGCGGCCGTGCGCAACTCATACGTGCGCCCGACGCTCACCGCGGACGACACGATCAGCATCGTTGGCGGCCGTCATCCCGTCGTGGAGGCGCTCAGCGACGAAGCGTTTGTGCCCAACGATGTCAGCCTATGTAATAGGGACGCCCAGATCATTATTCTGACCGGTCCCAACATGGCTGGCAAGAGCACATACTTGCGCCAGGTTGCCCTGATTGTGCTGATGGCGCAAATTGGCAGCTTCGTGCCGGCGCGCCAGGCGACGATTGGCGTCGTCGATCGCATTTTCACCCGCGTGGGAGCGCAGGACGACATTGCCACCGGCCAGAGCACCTTCATGGTCGAGATGGTCGAAACGGCGCTGATTCTCAACCACGCCACCTCACGCAGCCTGATTGTGCTGGACGAGATTGGCCGCGGGACGTCGACCTACGACGGGCTGGCAATTGCACGGGCGGTGGTCGAATACATCCACAACCACCCGCGTCTCGGCGCCAAGACGCTCTTTGCTACGCACTATCACGAGCTGACCGAGCTGGCCAAGAGCCTGCCGCGCGTCCGCAACTTCAATGTGGCGGTGGCAGAAGAGGGCGACAAGGTGATCTTTCTGCGCAAGATCATCGCCGGCGGCGCTGATCGTTCCTATGGCATCCACGTCGCGCAACTGGCCGGGCTGCCGCGCACGGTGATTCACCGCGCTCAGGAAGTGCTGGAGGACCTGGAGAAGGACGAGCAGGGGCGCGGGCGCAAGGAGCGCATGCGCCAGCAGATGGCCTCGGCGCAACTTGCGCTCTTTCCGGCGGAAGACGACCCGCTGCTCGATGAGCTGCGCTCACTGGCGATCGCCGAGATGTCGCCGCTGGAAGCGATCAACAAGCTGTATGAGCTGCAGCAGAAGGCGGGAAAGAATCGGGGTGAGCGATGACAAACGAAGCAGATACCTGCCGGGACTATGTTGTTCCCAGGCTCGTACAGGCTGGCTGGGATGCTGATCCTCACTTCTTTGCCGAGCAGAAAACCTTCACTGATGGGCGCATCATTGCCAGCAGCAGCAAGGTGTACCGCAAGAAGCAGAAGCGCGCTGACTATCTCCTGAGCTATGCCCGCGACGTGACTGTGGCCGTCGTCGAGGCGAAGGCAGCGTACAAGTTACCCGCCCATGGTCTGCAACAGGCGAAGGAGTATGCGGAGTTCCTTGGGCTGCGCTTTGCGTACGCCACCAATGGTCACGGCATCGTCGAGTATGACTTCGAGTTGGGCCAGGAACGCGAAGTGGACGCGTTTCCCAGCCCCGATGACCTGTGGGGGCGCTTGCGTGGGACGACGGCGCTGCATGACAAGGCCGTGGAAAAGGCGATCCTGACGCCGACATTCCACATTCCCGACAAGCCCCTGCGCTACTTCCAGGAGATCGCCGTCAACCGCGCCGTGCAGGCCATTGCCTACGGGCAGAAGCGGGTCCTGCTGACCATGGCCACGGGAACCGGCAAAACGCTGGTCGCCTTCCAGACTTGCTGGAAACTGTGGAATGCGCGCTGGAACGCAACCGGCGAGTACCGCAAGCCCCGTATTCTCTATCTTGCTGATAGGGAAATCCTTGTAGATGACCCCAAGGATAAGATGTTTGCGCCCTTCGGCGACGCCCGCCACCGTATTGAGGGCGGCGTCGCCAGCAAGAGCCGGGAGATGTACTTCTCGACCTACCAGGCCATTGCCCGTGATGAGCGCCGGCCCGGCTTATACAGAGAATACACTCCCGATTTCTTCGATCTGATCATCGTGGATGAGTGTCACCGCGGCAGCGCAAGCGACGAGAGCAACTGGCGCGAAATCCTGGACTACTTCACGGCAGCGTATCAACTCGGCATGACGGCGACGCCCCGACGAGAGGACAACCGGGACACGTACGAGTACTTCGGCGATCCCGTCTACCAGTATAGCCTTCGGCAAGGTATTGACGATGGCTTCCTGGCGCCCTACCGTGTGCGGCGCATCTTGACGACGCTGGATGCTTCGGGCTACACACCGGGAGCGGGTGAACGCGACCGCAGCGGTAAACTGATTCCGGCGCGCACCTATGTGACGCCGGACTTTGAGCGCACCCTGGTTGCAACGCAACGAACGCGGGCGATTGCCCGCCACTTGACGGATTTCCTGAAGAAAACCGACCGCTTTGCCAAGACGATTGTCTTCTGTGTTGATCAGGAGCACGCCGACGCTATGCGCCACGAACTGACCAATCCCAACAGTGATATGATGCGCCAGAACCCGGACTACGTGTGCCGCATTACCGCCGACGAGGGAAAGATCGGACGCGGCCTCCTCAGCGAATTTCAGGAGGTGGAAGTAGACGCGGCATCGCCCGGCCCCGTGATCGTGACGACGTCGCAGCTTCTATCCACCGGTATTGATATCCCCACCTGTAAGGTGATTGCCATTGCCCGCGTTGTCAACTCCATTGTGGAGTTCAAGCAGATCATCGGGCGCGGTACGCGCGTGCGCGACGACTACGACAAGCTGTACTTCTACATCCTGGACTACACCGGCAGCGCCAGCCTACACTTCGCCGACCCTGACTTTGACGGCTGGCCCGCGCAGAGTATTGAGGAATCCATCGATGACCAGGGCAGGACACTGGGAGAGACGGAAGAGGCCACGCTCCTTCACAAGGATGAAGCCTACGCGATATATTTTGCCGAGCGCGGGACGTCGGATCGCACGGTGGCTTTGCGCCTGGCGCTCGAAACCGCGCGGCGCGGGTTCGCACAGAAGTGGGGCATAACCACCAATCCACGGATTGAGGTTGTGGCGTGCCGACCACCGGAACGCGCGGGGTTACAGGCGGTAGACTACTTCTTGTGGGCATTACAGCGGTTCTACGAGCGGAAGGAGGATAGATACCTGGAGTACCTTTGGCCAGCATTCCGGGTTGTGCAGGACATGGATGACACCAGGCAGGCCGGATACGGAGTGTATTACACACAAAGCAAGCCGCTCAGGCTGGCGGCTCTATTGGACAGACCGGGGATATAGGATCGCCCTCCCCGCAGGTGAGCGCTCACACGGCATGGAGCCGACTTTTGTCCCCGGCCAAACATATCATAGCACACTCATGAACACTTGTCAAACGGAGATAACCGAGTATGACAACAACCTGGCCGCTTGTGCCATTGGGCAGAGTCTTGACGGAGCGCAAGGAGTTCATACGAATTGATGATCTTGCCA
>CAYOEZ010000079.1:0-18420 GCA_964402955.1 uncultured Ktedonobacterales bacterium
CGCCTATTGTCTTCTCCCGTCAAGACAGCTTACACACAATATGATACACTACCTGCGCTTGCACCTCTGTTGCCAAGCACTATGCCTTGTGATACAATAGCCACACAATTCCCCAGATGAGGACGTGATACAATGCAGCGAGCACCCAGTCAGAAGCGACGCGATTGGATTGACACCCTTATCTTCGCCATCCTACTCTTCAGCCTTGTCGCTGGCTTTGCCCTGCGCACCTACCACATGGATTGGGACAAAGGCCATCAGTACCTCTTCCATCCGGACGAGCGGGCTATGGTCTACTCGGCCATCGCCAACATCTCACTGCCGTTCCCACTCGATGTCCCTAAGCTCCTGCGACCAGACAGTCCTCTCAATCCGCACTTCTTCCCGTACGGTAGCCTGCCCATGTATTTGACGCGTCTGGGCGGGCATATCCTTTCGTTTGTCATCAAGAACGCGTGGACAAATGAGAATATCTGGATGGCCGGACGTGGTCTGTCCGCCATCTTCGATACTCTGACGATCCTAATAGTATTCCTATTGGGGCGCAAGCTCTATGGCCGGCGCGTGGGCGCACTGGCAGCCGTCTTTTCCGCGTTCACTGTCCTCAATATTCAACTCTCGCACTTTCTGACGGTCGACACCTTCTTGACCACGTTTATCGCCCTGGGCATGTATTTCGCCATCGATGTCGTGCGCAAAGGCAGCCTGAAAGCCGGCATCCTGATGGGCGTTGCGCTTGGCATGGCCATGGGCACCAAAGTCAGCGTGGCGCCGCTGGCCGCCAGCATCTTTGTGGCCTGGGGCATGTGGGCGCTGCGCGGCTCGAGCGATCCCCTTGTCTACAGACAGCCTCTCAGTCAGGGCGACCGTCTCTCCAAGGCGCTTCTTGGCGTGCTGATCGCCTGTATTGCTGCCGGCGTCTTTTTCTTGCTGACCTGGCCATATGCTATCATCGATTGGACCAACTTCGTGCGCAGTGTCGACGAGCAATCGCGCATGGTGCGCGGTATTGCTGATTATCCCTACACGCGCCAGTACGTGAACACACCTGTGTTTCTATACCAGGTGTGGAACACCGCTGTCTGGGGCATGGGCGTGCCGCTAGGCATCGTCGCCTACGCCGGTTTCGTGCTCGTCACGGCTCGCACACTGCTGCGCCGGGGCAGCGAAGAAATCGTGCTCATGTCGTGGGTGCTCGTGTACTTCTTCATCAACGGTATTTTCCAGGTCAAGTTCTTGCGCTACATGCTGCCGCTCTTCCCCTTCCTGGCGTTGATGGCTGCCGAGTTCTTGTGGCAATTGTGGGATTGGGCGGGAAAACCTCATCGCCTGAGCCTGCGCGCGTTCTTTCGTGTCCCGCTAGCTCATGCGCAGATCGGCGATGACGATCTCGATGTTGACGTCGAGACGGAGGCGTGGGAGCGTGAAAAGGCGCAGCAAGCAGGCCTGCCGCCCAAGACAAGCCGCCGCGCGGCCGTTCCGCCGCGTCGCAAGGGGCGGCTTGTCAGCGTCGCTCCTGTCGAGCCTGAAGTAGATCAGCCAGTTGAGTCTGCCGAGGCTGCATTGCCTGCGGTCGAAGACATCACATCGCCTGTTCTGCCGGCTGGTGCGCCCGCGGCGCCGGCTCCCTCAACGGAAACGGCGAGCCCTGCGCCAGAGCAGCCTGCCACTGCCGCATCTCCGCTTGCTGCCGAGGCAGGCGAACCTGAGTCTGTCATAGCGCCTGCGACCGCCGAGGTCGCGGCTTTCGTTCATACTGAGACATTGGCTCCCGTGGAAGCAGCCGAAGGAACGCTGCCATCTGCTCCCGAGGAGACCGTCTCTGCCAGCGCGGAGGCAGAAGCCGGCGAGCCGGTTGGCGAAGAACCTGCTGCTATGGAGATGCCTGAGGTAGAGACTCCTCCCTTCAGCGTGCGCATGCTGCGCGACGCCATCACATCATGGACGCGCGGCCAGGCGCTCGTCGCGGCGCTGATGATCCTTGTTGTCGGCGCTACTGCGTTCTACGCCCTGGCGTTCATGAACGTTTATCGCCAGCCCCACCCCTGGGTGTCGATTTCGAATTGGATTTACCGCAACATTCCCGCCGGCAGCACGATCTCGAACGAGCACTGGGACGACGCCCTTCCCCTGGGCCAGAATGTCGATGGGCGCAATCGCAACTTCGAAGAGTATAAGCATCTGGAAGCGAAGAACTACGAAGACGACAACCAGGCCAAGCTCGACATGCTGGTCGGGGTCATAACCAGGTCAGACTACATTGTTCTGGCGACAAATCGTCTTTACAATACTGTACCTCGCCTGGCTGACCGCTACCCGATCACGAAGCTCTACTACGAGCTGCTCTTTGCGGAGAAGCTCGGTTACAAACTCGTCGCGTACTCTGCGGTCTACCCCAGCTTCATGGGCGTCACATTCATGAATGATACGTTGGTGGACCCGGCTCTGCCGCAGCCTGAGTTGATGCGCGCAAACAAGCCAACTGGTCTCGTGATCAACCTGGGCAAAGCCGACGAGAGCTTCACGGTCTACGATCATCCCATGCCGTTGGTATTCAAGCGCGTTGAGTCAATTCCTGAAGCGCAAGTGCGCGCCATGTTCGATGGCACCGTGCAGTTGGCGCAGCAATACCAGATCAAGCGCCAGGCTAGCGCCGGCGCTGGCTCGGCCAAGCGCTCGACCAAAACGTTCCTGCTGAGCGACAGCGAGCGAACGGCTCAGGAAGCAGGCGGCGACTATATGTCGCTTTTCAACCCCGACAGTCGGGCCAATCGCCTGCCGGTCGTCTTCTGGTGGATCGCGGTGCAGTTGATCGCCCTGATTACGCTGCCGATCGGCTTTGTTGTGTTCGGTAACCTGCGTGATCGCGGCTACGGTATTATCAAGACGCTTAGCCTGCTCCTGGTTGCCTATCTGCCCTGGCTGGCGGGAAGCTTCAAGATTCTTGCCTTTGGCCGAGTCAGTATCTTGCTGAGTATGGTCGTTGTGGCTGGCGTTTCGACGTTCATTCTCTACCGCCGCCAGTCGGACATCATTCCCTGGCTGCGCCACAATCGCTGGCTGATTCTGGCCAATGAGGTGGTCTTCACCGCCGCCTTCCTGGCCTTTGTCGGCATTCGTATGCTCAATCCCGACTTGTGGCAGCCCTGGAACGGCGGCGAAAAACCGATGGAGTTCGGCTTCCTGAGCGCGATCTCACGCAGCACCTACTTCCCGCCCTACGATCCGTTCTTCGCCGGCGGCTACATCAACTACTACTACTATGGCTATTACATCTGCGCCATGCTGGTCAGGCTGACGGGCATTATGCCGTCGGTTGCCTTCAACGTGATCATCCCGCTGCTGTTCGCCCTGACCGTTATCAACTCCTTCTCGATCACCTACAATCTGGTGGCAGGGCTGAGGAAGCGCGTGGAAAGCGTCGATGCATCTGCCAGTCTGCATTCCTTCCTGAGCTCACACGGATCGCTCCTGGCCTGGGCCCTGGCTGGAGCGCTCTTTGTCACCGTCATCGGCAACCTGGCGACCGTCGGCGAGATCTTCAAGGGACCGTGGAACAAAGGCCAGACCACCGTCAAGAGTAGCCTGCCGGGCGTCACGGACGTGCTCAAAATCGTCGACGGTCTGCGCAAGAGCCTGCAGCCGGGACAGCGCATGTTCGAGACGTTCAACTACTGGAATCCCAGCCGTGTAATTCCTGAGACAATCAACGAGTTTCCCTTCTGGAGCTATTTGTTTGCCGACCTTCATCCGCACACAATCGGCATTCCGTTCACGCTGCTGGTGTTGGGGCTGGCGCTGAGCCTGCTCAAAGAGAAGCGCCAACGCAGTGAGCCGAATCCGCCGCCAGAGGCGGGCGATGGCGGCTTTGCGTCGGACGAGGACACGCAGCATGGTCAGAATGTGCTGGGTTGGATTCAGGAGCGATTCTCCGGCATCCGCCCCGATGACATCCTGGGTACGCTGGTGCTCGGTCTGGCCGTTGGCTCGCTGGGCGCGATCAACACCTGGGATCTGCCCACCTATCTCGGCGTTGTTTTCTGCGTGATCCTCCTGCGCGGTTGGGTAGAGATTCGTCGCATCGATGTTCTGGAAACGGTCGTCCGCTTCGGCGCCATCGCCGTGCTCAGCCTGGCTCTCTATTTGCCGTTCTACGAGAAATACGCGGCGCTGGCCAGCGGGCTGGGACTGGTGCGCAGCCGCACGCCGGTCGGATACTACCTGGCAATTGCGGGTTTCTTTCTCTTCGCCATCGTTAGCTACATGGCGCTCGACGTCGTGGCAAAGCGCCGCGCGCCGCTCTCACGCCTGCTGCGTCTGCTTACACGTCGTTTCGACGATCTACCGATGCTTGCGCAGCGCATGCGTCTCATGGTGCGCCCGCGCGACACACTGAAGACGGCTATCTATGGTCTACTGCTGCTCATCTTTGTCCTGATTCTGCTCGCCCTACTCAAGCAGTGGATTATCGTTCTGCTCGTTCCTTTGCTGCTGCTGGCGGTGGCGCTGGGCCTGGCTGGAGATCGCGAGCCTGAGCATATGTTCACATGGCTGCTGGCGTTCCTTGGCTTCCTGGTCAGCCTGGGCATCGAGATATTCTTCCTGCGTGACTGGCTGCAGGGCGGCAACTCCTATCGCATGAATACGCTGTTCAAGTTTGGCATCCAGGTGTGGGTGTTCTTTGGCCTGGCGGCAGCGGTTGCCCTCGCCGTCATCACTGAGCGCGTACCCCTGAGCCTGCGGCGCCTGGTCAGCGCCAAGACGATCTGGTATGCCTGTCTGGCAATCTTGCTCTTCGTCGTGTTCTTGTTCCCGCTGCTGGGCACTCCTGCCCGCGTCAACGATCGTTTCCCTGGCGCTCGCCCTCCGATCGGCACACTCGACGGCACAGCATTCATGTCTGTGGGAAAGTACAACTTCGATTGGCAAGGCAAGAACAATCAGGTCGATCTCAGTTTCGACTACCTGGCGATTCAGTGGCTCTTGCGCAATGTGCAAGGGTCGCCCGTGATCGCCGAGGCCGTGCTGCCATACTACCGCGAGCTTGGCGCGCGCGTGTCGGCCTATACCGGTCTGCCCACGCTGGTCGGCAACCAGCATGAGCAGGAGCAGCGGCCGGGCGACACACAGGTAGGCCCGCGCGAGAACGAGGCACGGTCAATCTTCAGCGACCCCAGCTTCGATAAGATAGCGCCGCTCTTGCAGAAGCACCACGTGCGCTACATCTATGTCGGGCAGTTGGAGCAAGGCATCTACCCGCCGGCTGGTCTGGCGAAGTTTGACCAGGCGGTCGGAACGTCGCTTGATCTCGTGTACGAGAACCCAAAGGTGAAGATATTCAAGGTACGGTAAGCGGGCTTTGGGCGGCAGGACTGAAATGCCAGAAAACATCTTACCTCACTCTGACAACACGGCGTTCGCTCAGGGAGCAGCACAGGCGCATGGGATAGACGACCGCACGTCTACGTTGGCGGACCCCGTGCGCGCCGCGCTTCTGGCCAGCACTGCGATTCTGGTGGCGTTGGTGGCGCAAGCCTATCTCAACCGGCGTGTCTTCTTGAGCGACGCCGTCTACCTATTCTTCTGCGCCAGCGCTCTCTTTGTTGCCGCCTTCCCACGGGGTGGGGCAGCAGCGCGCTCTTCATGGCTGAAAGCGGCGACCCAGATCTTCTTACTTGTCGTTGCCGTGGCCATCGCGGCTAAAGTCTATAGCGATCTGAGCAATAATCGCAACTACGTTTATGCCATTGCCCTGGCTTTCGTCCCGCCGCTACTGATCGGAGCAGCGTTTGGCGGATCGCGCCGGACGTCGCGTCCGGATAGCGAGCCTGACGCATTGCTTAACAACCTCTGGCAGCACATGCAGCCCACGGCGACGCAGGTCACCATCGACAGATTGTGTCTGGTCGCGGGCGGGCTACTGTCCGTCGTCGCTTTGGCCTACTGGTTCAAGCCGGGCCGCTCAAACGAAGCGATTGTCGTCAACATTCTCAGCATTTTCCTGCTCTTCGTAGCTGTCTATCGCCTTGATCGCGGCAGAGCAATCGCCGCGGCGCCGGCTGTCGGCGCTCCGCGCTTGCCGGTCGAGCTGCTGATTGTCATCGTCATCGTGGCGTTTGCCGCCTTCATGCGTTTCTGGCAGCTTGACACCGTGCCATTTGGGATCTGGTTTGATGAGGGTGAGACCGGCCTGGAGGCGCTGCGTATCTTCAATGGCATTGCCTATACGCCGATCGGCACCTATTCCACGGCCAACCCATCGTTGTTCTTCTACGTTATCGCATTTGTTTACCGTTTTCTTGGCCCGACATTGTTGTCGGTGCGTTTGGTGCAGGCCGTCACTGGCCTCCTGGCCGTGCCGGCGCTGTACGTTATGTTGCGCTATATGTTCGGCTGGCGCACAGCCGTAGTCGGGGCGCTCATGCTGGCCGCATCGGCCTGGCACGTCGACTTCAGTCGCTTTGGCATGCCCTACAGCATTGGCGCGCCGCTCTTCGAGATTCTGCTCGTCTTCTTCCTGCTGTGGGGCTTGCGTTCGGGCAGGCTGGTTCCCTTCGCCTGGGCTGGCTTGATGGGCGGGTTGGGGCTTCACACCTACACCGGTTTCCGCATCTTCCCCATCGCTCTGATCATCTATGTTGTGTACGGATTCATCCTGGGTAAAGAGCGCATCCGCCAGAGCATTCTTGGCCTTGTTGTTCTCGGCGTTCTTGTCATCATGACATTCGCTCCGCTGGGTACCTGGGCTATCCAGCACTGGCCGGAGTTCTCATCGCGCATGGGGCAGACCTCGGTCTTTGCCGGCAAGAAGACACCCCAGGAGCGTATGGCGGCTCTCGAGAGCAGCCTACGCCGGCACGTGCCGATGATCAATTATCACGGCGATGGCAATGGCCGGCACAATCTGCCCGGCGCGCCGGCAGTCGATTTTGTCACTGGTCTGGCCTTTCTGATAGGCCTCGCCTACTGCCTGTACCGCTGGCGTAGCCCTGCCTATCTCCTGCTTGCGGCCTGGCTTGTGGTGACGATGATGGCCGGCGTGCTGTCACTGGACTGGGAAGCGCCGCAGCAAGCGCGCACGATCGTGGCCGTCCCCGCGATCTGCGCCATCGCCGCGCTGACGTTGGGCAAGCTGTGGGAGGCGTGGGACAGGGCCGCCAATGCGCTGCGATTGGCGCTCTCGCGCAATCTTGGCAGCGCCGCTGTCACCGTCATAGCGGTGGCTCTGCTCTGCTTTGTGGGTTATGTCAACTATAATCGCTACTTCAACCAACACATGAAGAACTCCGAGGCGTTCTACTCGTTCTCGACCATCGAGACGATGGTGGCGCGCCGGGTTGCGGCGCTGGGGCCGACGACCAATCGCTACCTTGTTCAGAACCTGGGCACACCTGCGTTCACCTTTCTTGTCGGTGGCGACAGCCCTAAACGCCCGGTTGACGCAGTGTTTTTCCAGCCCTACGCGCACATGCCGTTGCGCGAGACGGCAACCAAGAACGCGGTCTACCTGCTTGAGCCCTGGCGTGTGACGATCGAGCCGGCTGATGTGCTGCGCTACTATCCAAACTCAGTGTTCATCGACCAGAAGGACCCGTTCGGCAAGACCATGATCTACGAGTTCCGCGTACCAGCGGATGACATCAATAACCTGCTCGGACTGAGCGCTCACTACTATGCCGGCGCCGATGCGCAGGGAACGCTGCTTCTGGAGCGTGTCGACAAGACGATCACGTTCGATTGGCGTTCACAAGCGCCGCTGCAGGGTGATTTCAACGTGGAATGGACGGGGTCTATCGTTCCGCCCCAGGCCGGAGTCTACACTCTTGATTTCTCCGCAGACGGTCCGGTCAGGATGTCGCTCGATGGCCAGTGGCTGGATTTGGGGCAAGGCCAGACACAGGTGCGCGTTGATTTGGCCAAAGGGTTGCATCCGATCGTGATTCAGTTCCGCGGCAAGACGATCAATGCGCAGTGGACTCTGCCGGGCGGCCAGCGCCAGCCCATCCCCACCACATCCCTGATCGCGCTGGGATTGCCCGAACATGGGCTGGTTGGCAGCTACTACCGGGGCGAAGCGTGGCAAGGCCGGCCGGAGTTTGTGCAGGTTGATCCCTTCATGGCCTTCAGGTGGCATCCCGATCCGATCGAGCCTGTCCCGTGGAGTGCACAATGGACCGGGAAGATCGAGATTCCGGCTACCGGAAAGTATCTGTTTCAGGGCGTGACCAACGACCGCATGTGGCTGATCATTGACGGCACGACCTATATGGACGGCATCCGCAGCATGAAGGAAGTGCAGATCGACCTTACCGCAGGGCGTCACGATATACAGATCAAGTATGCCAACGCCAAGGGCTATTCCGAGATGCGCCTGATGTGGCGAAAGCCGGACGGCACGTTTGAAGCCGTGCCGAACAAGTATCTTTACGTCAAGTAGTTCTCGCGCAAACGTCGTTTTCTTCAGGTGGAGGGTCTCGATGGCGGTAGATTCGACCGAGGTGGTGGGCGTGACAAAGCCGGAGCACCGTGAGACGCCTGTGTCACGGCGGCGCGGCGCGTTCAGGAGCTTTGTCTTCCTCACATTGGGGTTGCTCTGTGCCCTGATCGGACAACTGTACCTGACACGCCAGCAATACCCGCTTGATGGCGCCATCTTCTACATTGTTGCCATTCTGCTCTTCTATCGCGGCGTGCGCGGTCTGGCCGACGCGGTGACCATTGCCGCGCCGAGCAGCTACGGATTCTCCTTCGTGCGCGCGCTGCCGGCTGTGCTCATCGGCGTTGTTGCCCTGGCGCTTTTCGAGCGAGCCAAAATGACCGGCACGGGAGCGTTTGAGGCGGCAGGATCAAGCGGCTACCTCAATCTGGTTGTTTGGGTCGTGGCCATGCTGGCGCTGGTCGCCGCCTATTGGCGGCAGGGGCTAACTGCCGCTGGCAAGATACGTCTGGAGCGTTGGGAGATCATCGCGCTCGTCGGCATTCTCCTGCTCGGTTTCTTTCTGCGCGTCTTCCGCATCGATGCTGTCCCGGGTAACCTCTACCTCGACGAGGGCGATCATGGCCTGCTCGCCCTGCGCCTGCTGCGCTTCCCCGGCTATGTGGCCTATGTGCCCGATCTGACCGGACACGCCACGCTGTTCTTCTACGGGCTGGGCGTCTGGATCAAGCTCTTCGGCGACAACATCACAGCCATGCGTTTCTTTCCCGTTCTGATTGGCATGGCGTCGATTGCGGCGACCTATTTCCTCGGACGCGAGCTGACGGGGCCGCGTGGCGCCATGGTGGCAGCCTTTGTCATGGCTATTTCTCGCTGGCACATCACTTTCAGTCATTACATATTCACATCCGTCATGGTCGTCCTGTTCATGGCGCTAGTCATGTATCTGCTGCTGCGTGCCCTGCGCACGCGCCAGCCGCTCGATTTTGTCTGGACGGGGCTGGCCCTTGCGTTGGGCCTTACCGCCTACTTGCCGATTCGCTTTGTCTTGCCCGCCGTTGTTGGACTCTACCTGCTCTTCAAGATCATCGGCAACCACTCGTTCCTGCGCCTCAACGCACACGGGCTGATGCTGTTGGTGATCGCGTTCCTCATCGGCGTCATACCTCTGGCTGTGTATTTCCAGAAGTACCCCGATATGCTGGTGGCGCGCGCCCAGCAGGCGTCGGTGCAACAGGATATACAGCGCGCCAACTCCTTGCAACCGCTCAAAGACAACGTCGCCAAGGCCTTGGGCATGTTCAATTACCAGGGTGATCCGCGTCCGCGTCACAACCTGCCGTCAAGTCCCATGCTGGATCCTCTGACCGGCATTTTCTTCGTGCTTGGGGCGGGCTACTGCCTGTTGCGCTGGCGCAAGGCGGAGAACGGCATCCTTGTGTGCTGGCTTGTTGTGGCGGTCGTTCCCGGCGTCCTCTCGCTGGCCGACTCTAATCCTCATTCGATGCGCACGATTGCCAACCTGCCGCTGGTGTGCTTGCTGGCCGCTCTGGGGGTCGAGCGTTCGTGGAGCTTTGTACGCGAGAACTTTGGCCACGTTGCTGAGCGGCGCTTGCTGCCGCTGGGCCTCGTGCTCGCGGTCGTGGCCCTCGGCGTTAACAGCGTCCTCTATTTTGACCGCCAGGCCAATGATCGCAGCGTCTACTATGATTATGATCCGGTGCAGACAGAGGTGGCACGCCACATCGTGGGCTACGCCAAGACCAGCCAGGTTTTTGTGGCCGCCGCTTACACCAATCACTCAGCCATCAAGCTGCTGGCAGACGGCATTCCCTACCAGACATTCAACCAGGCGCAGCATCTTCCCGTGCGTGACGTCGGCGACAAAGACCTGGTGTTCCTGCTCGAGCCGGTGCACAAAACGCTGTTAACATTGTTCCAGAAATACTACCCGACGGCCCAGATCAGCAATTGGGCCGACAAGTACGGCAACCCCGGTTTCATCAAAGTGACGGTCAGCCATGACCAGGCCGCGGCGGTGCAGGGCGTCACAGCAACCTACTATCGCGGCTTTGATCTAAGCATGACGCCCGCTCTTCAGCGCACGGAAGCGGGCATCACTGCCGACTGGGCGTCGGCGGCGCCGCTTGACCCGCCATTCACAGGGGTGTGGAGCGGGGCGCTTTACGTGAGTCGCTACGGCGCGTACACGCTCCTGCTCGATTCGACCCAGCCGGCGTCTGTAACGATCGACAGCCAGGTCGTTCTCGACATCCCTAGCGGGCAGCAGAGCGTTGACCTGACCCTGTACGGCGGTTTCCACAGTCTGTCCGTGTCGGCGAGCGTCACGAGGCACGAAGGTAGCCTGACCCTGCGCTGGCGCACGCCCGATGCGGCGGAGCAGATCATCCCGCGCAACGTTCTCTACACGCTCGACGTCGCCAGGAATGGCCTGATCGGCAAGTACTTCCGCAACAACTCCTGGTCGGGCCAGCCTGCCATCCAGCAGAAGGATCTTTTCGTTGCGCCCAACGATCTCTTGCCGGCGCCCTTCAGCATCGAATGGGAAGGCAAGATCTATGCCCCGGCGGATGGCCAATATGTATTCGGCACCCAGTCCGATGATGGCTCGCTCCTGTACATCGACAATAAGCTGACTGTTGATAACGGCGGCCACCATTCTGATCGCTACCTCGAGGGACGCATCACACTGACGCAAGGGCTGCATGATCTGCGCTTGCGTTACTTCCAGGACGACGGCGGGCGAGTCATGGACCTGTACTGGACGCCGCCGGGCGGGCGCAAAGAAATCGTTCCCAGCGCGGCCTTGTTCCCGCCGAACACGGTCCTGACGGGGCCGATCACGATTCCCACGGCTGTGGCGCTTGCACCGGTTGCGCAGACGCCGCTGCCTGCGGCGAGACAAACGCCGGGCGCCAAACCTGCCCCTGGCGGCGCGCGTTTCGGTGAGCTGGGGCTTGTTTTGACGATTGGCAGCACAGGCAGCGCACCCGGCCAATTCCTCAGCCCGCGTGGCGTCGCAGTCGATGCGCAGGGCAACATCTATGTCGCCGACACGGGCAACAAGCGCGTGCAAAAGCTCGACCCACAGGGCGCCTTCCTCGCCGAGTGGAAGGCCGGCAAAGACGCGTTTGTGGAGCCGGTCGGAGTTGCCATCGGCGCCAACGGCGACTTCTTCGTCCTTGAGCCGGAGAAGGATGGCGCACACCGCTTCTCTGCCAATGGCCAGTACCAGGGCAAGGTCGGCGACGGGCTTGGCCTCTATCGTCCGCGCGGGCTGAGCATCGACCCGTCTGGAACGCTCTACTTCGCTAACACCGGCGGCAACAACGTCGTGCGCACATCGGCTTCCGGCCAGGGGATGGGGCAGATTGGCAGCGCTGGCAAGCGCGATGGGCAACTTGAACAGCCGACGGATGCGGCCGTCGACGCGGCGGGCAATATCTTCGTCGCGGATACCTACAACCAGCGCATCCAGCGCTTCACGGCCGACGGGCGCTACGTGCGGCAGTGGGCGATTCCAGCATCGGGCACGGCGCTGGGGCCGCACATCGCCATTGGCGCCGACGGAACGCTCTACGTCACCGATCCCGACAACCACGTCTTCAGTGCCTACAGCCCGGAGGGCGCGCTTCTCGCCACCTGGGGCGGGCGCGGCGCAGCGGATGGCCAGTTCGTGCAACCAGTCGGCATCGCTATCGACAAGACTGGCCTCATCTTTATCGCTGACAGTGGCAACAACAGGATTCAGGTGTGGGGGAAGCAATAATGAGCGACGCAGAGGGATCCCTCATTCCTCGCCGACGTGTGGACATGCGAGCTCTCGTGATGCTGCTGGCGCTGGCGGCGTTGCTTGTCGGCCAGAGCTATCTGCTGCGCGCGCAAGCAGGGCTTGTCACGCAGGGCAAAGCCATCTTCGTCATCGGGCTGGTGTTGGCGTGGGCGGCAGCGGGGCCTTTCCGGCCTAACCGCGCCCCCGCCGAGCAAACGGTCTCGGCTGTTCGACTTCGAATGTGGCCCAGCCTGCTGTTCGTGGCAGCCCTGACAACGACTGCGTCGGTCTACGCCAGCCGCATGCGTCCCGGCCCTGACGCACCGCTTCTGTGGCTGTTGGGAGTTGCCACGTTTGTCGCCCTACCGGTCGCCGGGCGCGTCAGACGCGCGTTACGTTCTCTTCGCTTTCACCTGCCGCCGCCGTCTGTCCTGCGCCAGCGTGCTGCCGAGCTTGCTGTGTTTCTTGCCATCTTCACGCTTGCCGTCTACTTGCGCACCCTCAACCTGACCGATATCCCTCCCTTTGTCCACGACGACGAAGCTGCTTATGGTCTGGATTCGCTTGCTCTACGCGACGGCCAGGCTCAGGTCCTGTTCGACAATGCCTGGCAGGAGCAACCGCGCATGAGCGGGGTACCGGGAGCGATTGTCGCCTTCTTCTGGCACAATCCCTTGGCCGCCCAGCGCCTTTCCACGGTTTTGACTGGCCTGCTCACGCTGCCGTCTCTGTACCTGCTGGCTCGCATGTACGTCGGCATACCGGCGGCCATGCTGTCGGTCTTCCTGTTAGCAATTGCGCAGGCCGACATTCATTTCAGCCGCCAGGCGATGAATACCATCCAGGCGTCTCCGTTCACGCTTATCCCGCTGTACTTCCTGCTGCGCGCCCTGCGACGGCGCAGCGTCGCTAACGCCGTCGTCTGCGGCCTGACGGGTAGCCTCGCGCTCTACACCTACTTCTCTGGCCGCGCGGCGCCGATCATCATTGGGGTGGTCTTCCTCTTCATGATGGCCAGCGACTATCGCCGTTGGCTTGACTATCTCAAGTTAGCGGTCGCCACAGCGGTTAGCGCACTCGTCGTGTTTGGCCCACAGCTCGGCTTCTACCTGACGCATCTGAGCAACATGCTCGATTATCAGAAGACGCGCTTGATCTGGAACCAGATGCCCCATCTCACTGGCGGAAACCCGAACATCACATTCCCGACCGTTCTGGGCAGGCAGATTGACGCCGCCTTCTGGGGCCTCACCTACTACGTTGACGTGACGGTGCAGTACGGCGACCGCATTCTCGACTCGGTGACGGGCATCCTCTTCTTCGTCGGGCTTGCGCTGTGCCTGCGCCGCTGGCGCCATAGGGAACACTTCATGCTTCTGGCGTGGTACGTCGTCATCTCCGTTTTCACCGGCGTCATCGTCATCAGTGTTCCCTCCGCTTACCGCCTCTGCGGCATGATCCCACTCACGTGCCTGTTGGCGGGCGTGGCAGTGCAGCGCATCATCGATATCATGAAGCAGCAGGGCAGGCTGGCGCTCGCCGGCGCAGGCATCGTGGCCTTTGTGGTGGTGCCTGCAATTGCGCTGTCCGCCAACTACCAGTCGTACTTTGTCAATTATGTCAAGAATCGCTCCTATGAGCCGCAGACGGAACTGGCGCGCTATCTGCGCGCAGACGGAATGCCAGTGAACGCGTATGGAGTGGGCACAGAGCTCGACCCGCGCATGAAAATCGTGCGCTTCCTGGCGCCCAACGTGACCGGCTATCAGATGCGCTACTGGGATGAGTACCTGCCGATGAGACTTGTTCCGCAGAGTGATGCCTTGTTTGTCGGCATGGACTACTATGCCCCTGCCGTCAGTATCTTGCGCGACTACTATCCTGGTGGTACGGAAGCGGTGCAAAGCACGCCGCAGGGCCGCACGATGTTCGTCACCTACCGGCTCAGCGCCGCGACTATTCTGGCTACCAAAGGTCTGCGCGCACACTATTCATCTACCCAGGGCGAGCAACAGGTTCTTGATCGCCGCGACGACAGCATCGACTTCGACTGGAACAAGGATGGACCGCTGGCACAAGCAGCCTTTGCCGGCGCATGGGATGGCAGCCTTCTCGCCCCGGAGTACGGGCAGTTTGTCATTGCCCTCGACGGCAGCGGCGACGCCGTGCTCCAGCTTGACGGCCGCGAAATCCTACGCAAGGCAGCCGACCAGCCGAGCATCGAGGCGCGCCTGACGCTCTATAAGGGTTGGCATGTGATTCACCTGGAGCAGACGACGAGCGGCGGCTCGCTCAAGCTGCTCTGGCAGCGCCCCAACCGCCAGCGCGAGGTGATTGCCCGCGAGTTTCTCTCGACAGTCACAGCGCAGAAGGGGTTGTTTGCCTCCTACTATTCCGGGACGTCAGCCAGCGGCGTGCCCGCCGTGCAGGCTCTGGAACCGGTCTTGTTTTCGACCCTTAGCGCCTATGCGGACGCCCAGGGCGGGGGCAAGCCGTGGACCGGCAAGTGGACAGGTGCATTGACAGCGCCCACAACGGGAGGGTATACTCTCGGAGTCAGGGCGCACGTCGGCTCTCTGACCCTGAAGGTTGACGGCCAAACCGTTCTCGATTTCGGGCCTGAGGTCTTCGAGCGGCGAGAGGCCAAGATCAATCTCAGCGCCGGCGACCACCAGGTGGAGATCGTCTTTGTCTGCCCGGTGGGACGGTTCGATCGCGTTGAGTTCTGGTGGGCGCCGCCGGGGCAGTCGATGACGCCGGTGCCTCCAACAGTGCTTACGCCAGCCACGCAGTAGCCATAGGCCATTCTCGACAGATGGGACGGACCATGCAGCCGGAAGGAACGGGATCACAGGCGCTCCGACGTGTCTCGGTTATCATGCTGGCAGTGGCCATTGCCATCGTTGCGCAGGTGAGCTTTGCGCGCAGGACAACGCAGAATGATGCGCTGCTGCTCAGCGTCGTCGCCGGCTTGCTGATGGCGTGTGCCATCGGAGCTCGCGCCTGGCCGGCGGACGTGGACGGCGATGCGTTGCCTGACACGCGTCTGCCGTCGAGAGCGAGCGGGTACTGGGCGATAGTAGGCAGCGTGCTCATTGCACTGACTGCCTCCATCTGGCTCTCTAGTGACTGGAAACGGTTCCTGGATCAGGCGGTTGTCCTTTACGGCTTTGCGGCGATCCTGGCGGGCTTTGGTTTCTCGCGTGTGGAAGGGTGGCGCTGGGGCTCCACAGTGCGCGCTGTGGCTCAGCGGCTTGCCGCCAATTGGCTGGAAGTGCTCGCTGTTGTCGCTATTCTTGTTTTCGCCGCGTGGATGCGCTTTGGCCGCCTTGACTACTACCCGACGCCAGATGGCGTCTGTATGGTCGATGAGGCCCAGGTAGGGGCGGCTGCTGTGGAGATACTGGCAGGGGCGCGTCCGTGGCAGTATCCAGAGTCGGTGTACGCCGCGGCGCTCTCGTTTCGCCTGTTTGGCGCGTCAATGTTGACGCTCAGGTTGCCGTTTGCTCTGTACGGCACGCTGATGATCATCCCGTTCTACCTGCTCGCTCGTATGCTGACCGGCCGGCGCGCCGCGCTGGCGGCAACCCTGCTCTTCGCCGCCTCGCGTTGGGAAGCTGCAGGAAGCCGCGTTGTCATCGCGGCAAATGCAGATGCACTCGTTGAGCTTGTCGCGATCTACCTGGTCTATCGCGGCTGGCGCACAGGCGGCGGTCTCAACTACGTTGTTGCCGGCGCGTTGCTCGTTTTCGGACTCTACGGCTACGCTGGATTCCGCATCGTCCCCATCTTTGTGGTGCTGTTGCTGTGCTGGAAGATTGCCGTCGAGTTGTGGCGGGCAGCGCGGGCGACGGCGGCGGAAAGCCAATCAAAGTGGCAGCGTTTTCGTTCGGTGCACCTGCGCGGGATTCTGATCCTGTTCTTGGCCATTGGCTTGTTCGTATTGCCGTTTCTAGCCATTACCGCACGCGATCCGGTCAATGCGCTGACCGAGCGTTTCGCGAGCACCCTTCCGTTCGTAACTGCCCAGGACAAATCCGGCGCTATCATGACGGCTCTGGAGAATCTTCGCCCCGCGCTGCTTCTGTTCAATGGCTCGGGAGAGTATGGGCCTGGGATGAACATCTCGGAGATGCCGATGCTTGACCCGATCACGGGTGTTTTGTTCCTGTTGGCCTTGATCGCGGGCATAGTCTTCGTCCTGCGGGGTGACACGGCGCTCCCTGTTGTCTGGTTTGCGATGACGCTCGTCGGCGGCGCAGTACTGACTCGCAATATGCCAACCTACCGCATCCTGGGTCTCGTGCCTGCCGTTTACTTGTTGATTGCCTATCTTCTCGGCGGCTTGTGGCGCCGTCTTGATCTGATTCGTGACGGCAAGTGGTTGCGCGTCGCGTCAGTAGCGATTGCGGTGGCTGTCTTGGCGGCCGCCTTCTTGAATGCCCGGACTTTTTTCGTGCAGCAAATTAACATGCAGGATGTGCGGGCGGCCTATGGTGACGCCGATGCCCTGACCGCTGCCTACATCGGAAGGCAGACTGGCAAACCTTATGTTTACTTGATACGGGTGGGCCAGTTCTTTCTGCCCCGCACAGACTATGGCTGGATGGCCAGGTTCCCGAGCGGTCGCGTGGCTTACCGTCTGGGCGACGTCCTGCCGAGCCGGCAGAATGGGGGCGCCGATGCGCTGTATGGGTTCATGTGGCCGTTCAACGATGGCAGCCAGGCGGCGCTGGTGCAGCAGGTCTACCCCTTGGCCAGGTGTGAGCACAACGTGGCGTCCTGGGGAACATCTGTCTACCTATCGTGCCGCGTTGCAGCGGCCGACATTGGCGCACGTCAGGGACTACGGGCAAGCTACTACCAGGGCAGCGCCATACAAGGTGAGCCAATCGTGCAGCGCCAGGACGCCGCGCTCGATTTCGCCTGGGATGCCAGGACGGCGCCGTTTGACGGTGCGTTCAGCGCTGTGTGGCAGGGCAGCATCTACGTCGCCTCGACGCCCATCACCCTGGGCGTGGAGTCAACATGGCCCCTGTCTGTCGAAATCGACGGCCAGAAGAGCGCGCTCGTAGCCGGGGGTGGAGAGAAAGCGCTGGACCTGGCTCAGGGCTGGCACACGATCACGGCCAGAATGACGGGAGCGAGCGCCAGCGGGGTGACTCGCCTGTATGAGGTCTCCCGGGGCAGGCAGCAGCCGCTCGACCCGACACGCTTCCTCAATGAGACCGAAGTTCATGGCATGCTTGGGCGCTTCTATGCCGGTGAACAGCTTCAGGGCCAGGCGCTGGCGCAGCGCATCGACCCGTTCATGGACTTCCTGGCCATACCGGAGAATCCGGACGCTCGTCCCGTCAAGGACTTAGCGCCGGGCCCATTCAGCGCCGAGTGGACGGCGCGCCTTAGGATCGACAGTGGCGGCTCCTATCGCTTCCGGGTGAACGCCACCAGTGGTCAGGCGGCGCTATTCATCGATAGCCGTCCGCTGACAAGCACGGTCTTGGCCGGAGGAGATCAGACCACGAGCGCGGAGAGCGTGGTCGACCTGACTCACGGCGATCACATCTTGCGTGTGACATATACGTTCAAACAGGGATACTATGCCCGCGCCTGGCTCTACTGGGCGCCGCCGGGCGGCGATATGCAGCCCATTCCCAGTGAAGTCCTGTCTCCGCTCACGCCCTAGACATGGGCCGGCCGCACAGGCGTTCTAATCGATAAAGGAGGTGACTCATGGCTTCTGCTTTCATTCCCGTCGCTGAGCCGATTCTCGGCGCTCGTGAGCTTGAGTTCGTAACCGACTGCGTCAAGAGCGGCTGGATTTCGTCGCTCGGCAAGTATATTCCGCAGTTCGAGCAAGAGTTCAGCGCCTACTGCGAGACCAAGTTTGGCGTTGCGACGAGCAATGGCACAACCGCGCTGCATCTGGCTCTGGTCACGGTTGGCGTCGGCCCCGGCGACGAAGTGCTGATTCCCGACCTGACATTCGTCGCCACCGCTAACGCTGTCAGCTATACCGGCGCGACGCCAGTGTTGGTTGACGTGGATCCCGACACATGGCAGATCAATGGGCACGACATCGAGAAGCGCATCACGGCGGCGACGAAAGCCATTAACCCCGTCCACCTCTATGGTCAACCCTGCGACACGGATCCGATCATGGCCCCCGCCCCCAAGCCACAACCCGCAT
>CAYOEZ010000080.1:0-18256 GCA_964402955.1 uncultured Ktedonobacterales bacterium
GGAGAACTCGGAGCCGGAGATGAAGGTGTGGCTGAAGACACGCCGCTCCAACAGCTATCGCGAGCTGGCCGACCGCACCTATGACATCAAGCCGCTCTCCGGCACACACGGCGGCGCCGACCCCATCATCTGCAAGGACTTCGTGGACATGGTGCTCGATGGCAAGGAGCCGGACGCCCCCGCTATTGCCGGGCGTATGAGCGTCGCGGTGGGCTGCCAGGCGTCCGCGTCACTACGCGACGGCGGTATGCCGCTCGATGTGCCGGCCTTTGGGGGGCAACTGTGAACTCTCGCCAACGACTGCTCACCACTCTGCGCCGCCAGCCCACCGACCGCGTGCCGATCTCGACCTACGAGATGGTGTCCTGGAACTGGGACGCCTGGGAGAATCATCAGCCGGCCTATCAGAACATGATGCAGTTCTTTCGGGATACGACCGACTGCATGTACATGGTGGGCTTCCCAGCCGAGAACCGCGCCGCCCGCTACACAGACACGGAATGGGATGAGGGCAACAAACACATCCGCCGCCGCGTGCTGCACACGCCGCGTGGCGACCTGACCACGACTGAATACACGCTGCCCGGCCTCAACACGGTCTGGCGCACCGAGCACCTGCTTAAGAGCGACGAGGACGTAGCGCGTTACCTGTCGCTGCCACGCGATATGGCGCTGCCGGATCTCAGCCCCTATGCTACGGTTCTGGAGCGGCTGGGCGAGCATGGCATCCCGTTGATAGAGGTGGGCGATCCCCTGTGCACTGTCGCCGAGCTGTTCGAGTTCGGCGAGTTCATGCTGCGCGCGTTCACCCAGACTGACCAGATAATCGCCCTGCTCGATCACGTTGCGCCATCGATGTATGCGCACCTCGACTACCTGCTCGATCACGGCATCGGGCCGCTCTACCGCATCTGCGGCGCTGAGTATGCCACGCCGCCCTACATGGCGCCGTCGTACTTCGAGCGCTTCGTGGTCAAATACAGCGGGCCGATGGTCGAGCGTGTCAGGGCGCACCATATGTTTGCGCGCATCCACTGCCACGGACGGCTGAGCAAGGTGCTGCCGATGATTGTGGACATGGGCGCCGACGCCACCGACCCCCTCGAGGCGCCGCCTACGGGCGACATCGAGTTCGCTGAGGTCAAGAGGCTCTACGGCGATCGTTTGACGCTGCTGGGCAACGTGCAACTGCGCGATCTGGAGACGCTGCCCGCCGATGAGATGCGCGACCTGATTCGCCGCACCGTTGAGACGGGCAAGCCCGGCGGCGGCTTTGTGCTCATGGCGACCGCCAGCCCGATCAATGCCGATCTGTCTCCCATCACTGAGCGTAACTATCACATCATGGTTGAGACGGCGCTGGAGTACGGAGCATACTAAAGAAACCCCCGAGGTCGCGCAGACCTCGGGGGTTTGGCAGACTGCAGCCCCACAAACAGGTCACACCGAACGATGCTACGGTATGGTCATCTCGCCCGGCTGCATCAAGACGCCAGGGATATCCTGTGCTGAGTATTGCGGGCAGGTCTGGTCGACGCACTTGCGCACAACGATATCGTCAACGTACGCCCCTTCGGTCTTGGACACCGTTTCGTCGGAGACGAAGCGGATGGCCAGCCACACTTGCGGCTGTCCCACCAGGCTGCCCAACGATCCGACGTTCGATAGATCGAGATTCCAGTCAACCCAGTCGGACGTCTGCCCCGAGGTACACTGCCCCTTGAAATCGCGGCCATCCTTCGAGACGTAGAGGCAGAGCACATCGTAGAATGGCTCCGTGTTGATCCACAGCTTCAACTTGATCTCAGCGCGCGTTGCTCCGCTCAGGCTGAACGGCCCGTTTATCATGACACTGGTCGACGTGTCAGGATAGGCAGCACCGCAGGATAGGCGTGAGCCGCTTGCCCCCGCCCCGACGGCCCAGCCGCTGTACCGTCCGCTGTAGGCCCGGCAGTCGCGCTTGCCCCAGTAGTGCTCCTGGAGATTCGCGACCTCGTCGAAGACCTGCCAGCCGCGCGGAAAATCGCCCTCGAATGTCTCAGTCATGATGTTCACCCACCCCGAGGGGCGCGGCGTGTTTGTGACCGTGGGGGTGCGCGTGGGCGTGGCTGTGGGCGTCGGCGTCGGCGCATTCTTCAGAATGACGGGAAAGTACGTCACCCACCACGGTCCACCGGGTGTGCGGGTAGCGGTGGGGGTGGCCGTCGCGGTTGGCGTCGGGCTGGGGCCGGCCACGGTAGGTGTGCGGGTGGGTGTGGCTGTGGCGCTGCCCGCAACTCTGATGTCTGCGCTCATGGTTTCGGCGCAGCCGGAGATATTGGTCACGCTGACGCCGCTGGCCGCGCCGCTGTAGAGCCGGGCATTGGGGATAGACGAGTCGCTGAAAGTAGTGTTGCCTGTGCTGCCCGGAAAGGGATCGCCATTGTCCCCCTGGTTAACCCGCCTGTTCAGATCGCTGCGCCCGTCGGCCTCTTCCAGGTTGACCAGGCGGCGGTTGTCGTCGGCATTGGCGCTATTCGATGACGTGCGTGCCTCATCGATATGCCAGATCAGGATGCCACAGCCGGGCAGAGAGGCGTCATAGCTGATCTTCTGCCGGTTCTCCAGGAGAAAGTATTCGCCCACCCCCGAATGGTTGCCAAAGAGCCAGTCGACGCCATTGGGATTGTTGAGGATCTGAATAACCTGGCGGCTCGTCTCGACCTGTTCGATCGTCACCCCGCTCTGGGCGGCGCTGATTTGCGTTGGCGCGAGCCAGCCCTGGTACCACTTGAGGAAGGCGTCGGGATGCGGGGGCAGCGATCCCGGGTATTGGCCGGGCAGCGCCAGCCAGGAGCCACCCGACATGATGCTCCAGTAGCCTACTCCGTGAGATGTGTAATCTACGTCATAGAGGTCCGGCCAGTCGATATCGTGGCCCATCTCGTGCACCATGATGCCCATCGTCGCCATGTGGCCGGGGGACGTCATGGAACTGCAGTGCCATTCGCCGAACTGGGTGTAGCCGCCGTCGCTCCCGCCGGCGACGGAGACGCCATCCACGGTTGGCGTTGCCACGCCGTAGCCTAGCGCCCACTGATGTCCCCACACGCTGGGCGAGCAAGCCCCGCTTGCGCCCCCGTAGCTTGTCTCGTAGCCGGCGACGATGATAACGACATGGAGTTCGTTGGATGCGATGCGTCCGTCGTGATTGGCGTCGTAGCGTGAAAAGTCAATGTATGGGTCGGCCGCGAGAATGGCGTCTCTGGTGATCTGTTTGTTGGCGTTGCCGGTGCTGCCGCGTGTGTTGGGGTGCGCATAGCCCAGGTTGAGCCAGCCAACGATGCCGTCGTTGGCCACGCCATGGCTTTGGTCGGCAGGTACCAGGGTGAGCTGTCCTCCGGACACTTCCCGATAGTAGTCTTGTGCGCTGGCCGTAGCGCCAAAGAAGTGGTTGGCCCAGTTGGCGGCGCCGCTGCCGACTGGCGGGCGGTCACTGAAGGACACCAGGATGACCAGCACCGGCTGTGTGCCCCTGTTGCCGGCCTGGCCGGCTTCGCTCTCCGGAAAGATGGGGAAGCGGTTGGGGTTGTAGACGTTGGCGTTGCGCAGGTGAGGCGTGACACGCGCGGGCAGGTCACTGGCAGGCGTGTTTCCTGATGGCAGCAGCTTGCCGTCAGCGCCGGCTACAGCATAGGACCAGACCCCGCTGCCATCTTGCGCAAGCGTGAAGCCATCGAGTGTCTCATAGCCGTTGTCCCACTCGTCGCCGAAGGGCATGGCGTCGATTGTCGTGCCATCGGGTTGTGTGAGGGGCAATGGTTCCGGCAGAGCAGGCCCGGCCAAAGCTGTCGCCGCCAGGACAAGTGAGCACGTCAAAACAAGAACGATGGTCAGACAAAAACGCCGCATATTCTCTCGTTTTCGCTTCAGGTCCGATGACCGTATGGCGTGTTTTATTGGTGGAGCGTTAGTGCATCGTGCGTGGTCGTCAAGCCGGCCCTGCTGAGCAGTTGAATCCATAACGGATTGAGTGACTCTGGCAGAATGAAGAAACGTGGCGTGCTGCGTGAGGGTACGGGTGGGGTCGTCAGGGCCAGCGTGCGATGTTCTTGAGGATGAGCGGGAGATAGATGCGCTTGAATGCCGGGGTGTGCGTGGCCGTTGCGCTGGGCGAAACGACAGGCGTGCGGGTACGTGTGTTGCTGATCGTTGCGCTGGGGCCGGGCGTCTGGGTGATGGTTGGTGTGCGTGTGATCGTGCGTGTCTGTGTGATTGTGGGCGTGCGCGACGGAGTGAACGTCGCTGTTGGCGTTGCTGTCGGCGTGAAGGTGGGCGAAGGCGTAAACGTCGGCGTTGGGGTGAACGTTGGCGTCGGTGTTTTGGTTGGCGTTGGCGTGTTGGTCGGTGTTCGCGTCGGTGTGGGGGTGGCCGTTGGCGTGCCCCGGACTGCGCCGGCGCTCCATGTTCCGGAGTCGGTCAGAAGGTAGTCGCAGAAGCCTCTACTGAGCGGGTAATCGGTGAGTGCGTATGTCCCTGTGACGAGTCCGGTCGCCGTGAACCAGCCTTGCATGGAGAAGGAACCGTCGCTGAAGCTGAAGTGGTTGTCGATGATCGCGGCCGGATTCAGTCCCGCGATGGAAGCGGTTTCTGAGACGACGACGCAAGTTGTCACTGTGTTTGTAGCCGTGAAGATGGTCGTGAGAGAGAAAGCCACCGCCTGCGTGCCACTGGGCTGAACCGTGAACGCAACGGGGAGACCGCGATTGGTGAAGCCGCCCCAGGGGCCGCTCAAGGGGGTGAAAGCCGGCGTGGCGGCGCGGGGTATAGCCTGTGCTGTATCAGCGGAGATGGGTTGCGGATCGGCCGCGGCGGCCAGCAGCACAACGAACAGTGCTGTCAGAGAGATGGCCAGAACTGCTGCCTGCTTTGTGTGCATGATCCGCTCCTCAACTCCGCTCCGCTATATATACTGTAGCACAGGAAGGCCGGTCTGTCAAGAAAACGACTGTTTTGGTTGCCATGAACATGCCGTCTGTGCTATTATGGCGCTGTTCGTCTGTATGTTGTCTTTTGCTCATGTGTGCTGTATACTCCGGCATGTGATTGCAAGAGACGCCCGCAGTCGCTGCGGCCGCCGGGCGTCTTTCGAGTGGAGGTCTTCCCATGCGCTCCAAGCGTTTTGAAAAGCTCGCCGAGCGACCGATCAACTGCGAAACATTCATCAAACCCTGGCCCGAGGTGGGCCTGACGACCACCAGCAGCCCACTCGATCCCGCGCCCGGCCTGGTCATCAAAGATGGCGCTGTTGTGGAGATGGACGGGGTGCGGCGTGCGGATTTTGACTTCATCGATATCTTCATCGCCAAACATGCCATCGATCTGGCCGTGGCCGAGCGAGCGATGAGCACGCCTTCGGTCGAGATCGCGCACATGATCGTGGACATCAACACGCCGCGCTCAGCCGTGCTCGATGTCATCAGTGGCTGCACGCCGGCCAAAGTGGTCGAGATCATCAACCAGATGAACGTGCTGGAAATGATGATGGGGCTGGCCAAGATGCGCGCCCGCCGTACGCCCGCCAACCAGGCCCACGTCACCAACCGCAAGGAGCACCCTGCCCTGCTCGCTGCCGACGCCGCCGAGGCCGCCCTGCGCGGCTTCGCCGAGATCGAGACGACCATTGCCGTGACGCGCTACGCCCCCTTCAACGCGCTGGCTATCCTGGTCGGCTCGCAGACGGGGCGCGGCGGCGTGCTGACGCAGTGCGCCGTCGAAGAAGCCGCCAACCTGCGCCTGGGTTTCAAGGGGCTGACCTCCTATTCCGAGACGCTCTCCGTTTACGCCACAGAGCGCGCCTTTATCGATGGCGACGATACACCATGGTCCAAGACGTTTCTCGCTGCCGCCTATGCCAGCCGCGGCGTCAAGACACGCTTCACATCAGGCGGCGGCGCTCCGGCGCTGATGGGCCATGCCCAGGGCAAATCCATGCTCTACCTGGAAGCGCGCAGCCTGCTGGGTACCAAAGCTGCCGGCAGCCAGGGCTCGCAGAACGGCTCGATCAGTTGCATCGCCCTGCCCGAGTCGCTGCCCGATGGCGTACGCGGCGTGATGGCCGAGAATTTGATTGCCATGCTGCTGGGGCTTGAGGTCGCCTCGGGCAACGACGCGCTCGCGTCGCACTCCGAGATGCGCAAAGCCGCCAAGCTGATGCTTCAGTTTATCCCCGGCACCGACTTCATCACCTCTGGCTACGGCGCCATCCCCCGCCCCGACAACATGTTCGGCGGCGGCAACTTCGACGTGACCGAGATGGATGATTGGTACGTTTTGCAGCGCGATATGCGCGTCGACGGCGGCATCACGCCTGTGGGCGAGGACGAGGCGCTCAAAGCGCGCGCGCGAGCGGCGCGGGCGCTGCAGGCTGTCTTTGCCGCGCTCGACTTTCCGGCCATCATCGAGGAAGAGATACAGGCCGCGACAACGGCCTTTAGCTCGGACGACGTGCCCAGCCGTGACCGCGTCGCTGATATCGACGCGGCGCAGCGCCTGCTCGATGGCCCGCTGACCGTGCTCGACGTGATCAAGGCGCTCGATGGCGCCGGATTCCGCGACGTCGCTAGTAATATCTTCGAGATGCAACGCCAACGTGTCATCGGCGACTACTTGCAGACGTCGGCGATCTTCGACAAAAACTTCCACGTGCTGAGCGCCCTCACCGACCCGAACGACTACCGTGGCCCGGGCAGCGGCTACCGCGTCGACGGTGAACGCTGGCAGCAACTGCAGAACCTGCCCCAGGCCTGGGATCCGCGTGAGTATATGCAGAAGCTCGATGCTGTGGGGCAAGAAGACTGGCTACAGGAGGCCGGACCGGCTCAAAAGAGCGACGGCGGCGATGTTGTGATCGCCGTCGGTCCGGCGTTTGGGGGAAAGATACCCCAGACTATCGGCGGCCTCGATCATCGCGCTGTGCTGGGCGCACTGATGCAGGGCTTGCAGGACGAAGGCGTGCCGGCGCGCATCGTGCGCGTCTGCCACACATCGGACTGCGCCTTCATCGGTCACGCCGGCGCGCAACTGAGCGGGTCGGGCGTGGCCATCGGCATCCAGTCCAAGGGGACAACGGTCATCCACCGCCGCGGTCTGCTGCCGCTCGATAACCTCGAGCTCTTTCCCCAGGCGCCCAATCTTGACCTGGAGACGTACCGCCAGATCGGGCGCAACGCGGCGCGCCACGCCAGCGGGCGTCCGGCCAGCCCGATTGCCGTGCGCAGCGACAACACGGTGCGCCTGCGCCTGATTGTGCAGACGACGCTCCTGCACCTGCGCGAGACGCAGCAGGTCGTGCGCGGCAAGCCGCCTGTTGAGCTATGGATTGCGCAGAGCGAGGAGGAAAGACGATGACAGCGACAACGACAGTTCGCACGCAGAGTGGGCGATCTCTGGATGAGGTAACCATCGAGGCGCTGCGCGCCGGCAAGCTAGGTCCTGAGGATTTTCGCATCAGCCGTGAGACGCTTGACCGGCAGGCAGATGCGGCGGAGAACTCCGGCTCGCGCCAACTGGCCGACAACCTGCGCCGCGCCGCCGAGATGACAGCCATGTCGCAGCAGCAAGTGTTTGAGATCTACAATATGCTGCGTCCCGGCCGCTCGACCTACGCTGAGCTGGCCAGCCTGGCCGAGCGCCTGCACAGTGAGATGAACATGCCTCGCCTGGCGGCGTTTATCAGCGAAGCCGCCGAGGTCTACCGTGAACGAGGGATTGTCAAGAGCGAGTAGTCTGATACGTGCGCGCTGTCATGTGCATCCCAATCGTTATTGCGAGCGGAGCGAAGCAATCTCCTTTCGGCGCGAAACGGGGGAGATTGCTTCGCACACAACGCTCGCAATGACGGCTCCGACCAGGCCTTCTTGTAGTGAGCAAATGACAGGGTGTAGGCCGGCCATCGTGGCCGGTACTTCTGCAAGAGGAGGAGATCAAAAGCCATGAAGTTCAACAACCGCGCAGACATCATGCAGTTGACGCCGCTCTGGACAGGCGATCGTTTTGACGATGGCCGGCCGCGTGTTTCAGATGACATTTTGCGCCGCATGAAGCACGTCAAGACCGAAGAAGCGTGGAGCGTGCTGTGGGGCCAGAACTATCACTTCCAGTTCGAGGGCGGCTGGGTCACGCTGCACCCGCAGCGCGTGCTGGTCGGTCGCGCCGTGACGGGGGTCTTCGTGCCCTCCCGTCCCGATCTGCACGACTATCTGATGACCTATGGCCACGAGCAAGAGCAGCGCATCGGCGCCATGAACTCGTGGGTGATTCAGACGCTGGTCAAAGACGATACGATCGTCATTGATATGTTCGGCAAGGTTTACCAGGGCACCTATGCCGGCGGCAACCTGTCGACGGCCATCCACACGCGTACCGGCACGGGCATGGTCATCTATGGCGGTATCCGCGACGCACAGCAGATCATCGGGTTGGACAGCTTTGCCACCTTTTGCAAGGGCATGGACCCGACGCCGATCGCCGATGTGACGCTGGCGGGGATGAATGTGCCCTGCCGCATCGGTGGGGCCACCTGCATGCCAGGCGATGTAGTGCTGGGCACCATGACCGGCGTGCTCTTCATCCCACCGCATCTGGCCGAAGCGGTGGTTGACTTCTCGGAACGCACGCGCCTGCGCGAGGTGTTCGGCTTCATGCGCCTGCGCCAGGGCATTTACAACTCCAGCCAGATGGATACCAAGTGGACGCCGGAGATCGAGGCCGACTTCGACCAGTGGTTCAAAACGCTCACGCCAACCGAAGTGGAGGAGTATGTCACCGGGGCGCGCGAGCAGGCGTAGGGGCCGGCAAGATAGGCGACGACAGGAGTGCCCGATAGAGCGGGGCAGGCTCTCGTCGCACTCCACAAATGAATGTCCATAAGCAGAGACAAGGAAAGCCCTGCCAGTTGATGGCAGGGCTTTTGTCGTGCCAGGCAAACCCTCTGCTCAGAGGCGCCGGTCTATCTTGTCGGTGGGTCCAGATAGGAACGGACTAGCGGATCAAGGCCCCGGTGGCGACCGCGGCACCCAGCCCCACGATGCCCAGGATCAAGAAGCCGATGGCCACGATAACTGAGTAGACGATGAAACCGATAACAACCGTCACAATCGTCTGAACCCATTCCAGGTCGAGCGCAGCCTTGGTGGCAATCAGCAAGGCTACCAGGTGAAGCAGGCCGGCGAGCAAGGAAATGACCCCGCCCAGGACGGGAATGAGTCCTAACACGCCAATTGCGACCCAGACACTGGCCAGGCCGAGCGAGCGGATCAGTTCATCAACCGTTACGTCGGCCTTGAAAACCTCGCGTCCGACCCAGTTGATGATCCAGACAAGGACGTAGAACGCAATGACAGCAAAGATCGTGCCGATGATGGCTGCGATCAGGTTACGGGTGCTGCCAAGCTGGCTGAGGAAGCTGGCTACGATCACGATGATCCAGGCTGTTTGGGTGAATGACGTGTCCTTCTCGACGTCGTCATACACCCCGCTGCGGAAGGTCAAAGCTCCGATGATGCGGTCGGTAAGCATGCGCGTCCTCCTCTTTCTGTCTGAGATAGACTGTGTGCACCAGGCTGAGCAGATACGGAACAACCGGGGGGAGTTACTATAGATCATAACACAACAACCTGTCTATGGTTACGGCTTTCAGGTTGGGCATGACAACAAGAGTATACAACGGAATGTTGTGATATGCAAGAGTTTTGGTGGCAAAAGGAAACCCCCGAGGTCTGTAGAGACATCGGGGGTCTCGTGTGTGTGGCCTTACTTTCCTGTCAGCTTGATCAGTTGGTTGAGCGTGGCTTCAAGTGCTTTCTGCGCCTCGCCGTACTTCGCCCAGTCGCCGGCCTTCATGGCATCGACGGCCTGCTGATACTGCTGGCTGGCGGTGCGGATCAGGGTTGCTACGTCGGTCGAGAGCGGCGTGGTGGGCTGTTGCGGCGTTGTCGTCGTGGGCGGCGCCGGCGTTTGCGAGCCAGGCAAGACCACACCCGGGAAGAGCTTGCGCATCGCCAGTCCCAGGTTTTCGTCCATGGCGACGGTGTTGGCTGTGGACACGATCACCCGCTTAAGCTGGGGGATCTGCCCTTGCTCGGCGAGCAGGTACAGCGGCTCCACATAGAGGAACGACTTTTCGATGGGGATGATGAGCAGGTTGCCGCGAATCACCTTGGAACCGCTCTGGCTCCACAGTGTGATTTGGGCCGAGATAGTCGTATCCTGACTGACACGCGCCTCAACCTGCATCGGTCCATAGACAAGCTTGTCTTTGGGCATCTGGTAGAGCACGCGCTTGCCATAGTCCTGGCCGTCACTCTTGGCGCCCAGCCAGGCCACCATGTTTTGCTTGTTGTTGGGCGTGAAGGGCAGAAGCAGCATGAACTCTTCACCCTGGCCGTCGGGTAGACGCATGATGCCGTAGTAGGGCTCCATGGCCTGCTCTTTGTCAGCGTAGATCTCGCGCGGCAGGGCCCACAGGTCTTCCTTATTGTAGAAAACCTGTGCATCCTGCATGTGGTAGGTGCGCAACAGTTCTGCCTGGATGGTGAAGATGTCCTGCGGATAGCGTATGTGTGCACGCAGCGATTCGGGCATGTCGCTCATGGGGGTGAACAGTGTCGGGAAGATTCCCTGCCACGCCTTGATCAATGGGTCCTTGTCATCAGCGATGTAGAAGGTGGCTGTGCCGTCGTAGGCGTCAACCGCAACCTTGACCGAGTTACGAATGTAGTTGAAGCCACCCTGGTGCGGCTGGCTGAAGGGATAGCGGTCACTCATGGTGTAGGCATCTTGCAGCCAGATGAGCTTGCCGTCGACGATCGTGATGTAGGGATCGTGATCGAGAGTCAGGAACGGGGCGAGGAGGCGAATGCGATCCTGGATGTTGCGATACATCAGCACGCGGCTCTGTGGCTTGATGGCGCTGCTGAGGACCAGATTGGCGTCACTGAAACGCAACGCAAACAGCGTGCGGTTGAACAGCCCGCCCACATTGACGCCGTCTTTGCCGGCATAGGTGGTCATGGCGTTCTGGTCGCCCAGGGGGTAGTCGAACTCTGCCACACCTGTGGTGACGATGGCATAGCCGTCCATCTTCTCGCCGAAGTAGATGCCCGGCTGGTCAACCTTTACATCGCCAACCGGCGGCAGGTTCTTGACCAGGAAATTGGGCGAACCATCGGGCGTAATCTCGTTGACCGGGCTCATGGCCACGCCATAGCCATGCGTGTAGACGAGCTTCTGGTTGACCCAGGTTTGCGCCTGTGGGGGCAGCCGCGATTGCGTCATCTCGCGCGCCGAGAGCATCACCTGGCGGTACTTGCCATTAATCATATAGCGATCAATATCGATGTCGCGGAAGTCATAGTAAGGGCGGATGCTCTGCAACTGGTCGTAGGTGTCGAGCAGCGGCCGGTAGTCCCACAGGCGAATGTTCTCAATGGTGTCCACATTGCGGTTGATGTCTGCTGTACTCGGTGATCCTTCACCCGGGAACGGCTCTTCGACAATGGTGTCGAGGCCATAGGCCTGGCGTGTGAGCTTGATGTTGTACTCGATGTATGGTTTTTCTTTGGCCTGCTCGTTTGGCTTCACCTGGAAGTTCTGCACAATACCAGGGTACACCTGGCCCAGCAGTATCGTGACAACGATCCAGACCACGGCTGTTGCAGCCAGCGCCTTGGTTGCGCGCAGCACGACATTGACCATCAGGATGACGGCTGCGGCGACGGTTATCCAGGTCAGGATATTGTAGGCCGTCCATTGCGCATTGACGTCGGTGTAGCTGGCGCCAAAGACAACGCCACGCGTCGAGTAGACCAGATTGAAGATGCTGAGCTGGTAGTTCCAGGCGAAGAGCAGCAGGAAGATGGCGCCCAGCGCCGACAGGTGGGCTTTGACGCCGGACGTCAGGCGGAGCTTGCCCAGGGCCAGGCCGTAGATCACGGCCACGGCTGCCGCAATGATCACGGTGGTGAATGTCAGCAATGTCTGCACCGTGCTGTAAACGGGCAAGGTGAAGATGTAGAAGGATATGTCCTTGTTGAAGACGGGATCAATCGATCCGAAGGGTGTGGCGTTGAAGTAGCGCAGAACCATTTCCCACTGCGCTTGAGCGATGGCGCCGAGCATGAAAGCGAGAACCAGCCCCGCAACCGTGGCCAACATCAGCACGGAGCGCGAGCTACTGAAGCGCGCCGGCGCCAGGCGGCGGGCGATCAGAACGTTGACCATGTAGAACACGAAGAAGCTCAGCGCGCTGACCGCAAAGAGCCCAAAACTGGCGACGATGCGTGTGGTGAAGACGCTGCCCTGGCCCATGCTCTGAAACCAGAGGTAGTCGGTGTAGAACGTCGGCAATGCCTGCGCCAGAAAGAGCAATAGCACGACCAAACCCGCGAGTAGCAAGATTGGCATTTGGCCACGGATTTTCCTGATCTCTTCATCCACATCGATGTTTGGTATCTCGGCGGCGATGTCGTCGAGGCCGCCGCTTCGCGGACGGTCGAAGAAACTGCTCATATTTGGGTCCCTCCTCACTACATATACGCAGCAGGATGCCAGGGGTTGCACGCATGAGCCATCGACTTGCGCTCACCCTCTTGCATTGGCGCTCCTGGCGTAGTACAATCGGACCTAGACCACTGCATTATACTACATATCGGTTAGCCACACAAGGCCTGACTTTATAAACAATAACGTTGCAAAAAGGCAATGCGTGTAGTAGAATAGACCGAATGGTAAGGCCGGGCGCAGTGTATTCAGATGAGGTGGAGAACATGATCAAGACTGTTGAAGCTGTTATTGACCAGGAAGGCAGAGTGCGGGTGCTTGAGCCCGTGCATGTATCTGAGGAGCGGCGCGCTTTAGTCACAATCCTGGAGGAAAGGCCAGCGGTTGATGTTCCAGAAACAGCGCTACTCAGCGAGCCAGCGTTGGCAGTTGATTGGAGCCGGCCAGAGGAAGACGCAGCATGGTCACACCTTCAGCCGGGGCGGTTGTCGTAGTTCCTTTCCCATTCTCAGACCTGTCTCAGGCAAAGTTGCGGCCAGCCGTGATTTTGGCAAATGCGGGTCAAGGCGATTGGGTTCTGTGTCAGGTCACCAGTAACCCCTACAGCGATCTGCGCGCTGTTGTCCTGCGTGACGAAGCCTTTTCTTCAGGGGGCATTGAGAGTGGTGTCTTATGCTCGGCCGGGCAAGCTATTCACGGCTAACAGTGATCTCATGGTTGCTGTTGTAGGGGTGCTGAGGGACGATACTACTGGCGCCATTATTGATGCGGTCATACGAGTGCTACGCAACGCGCCAGGATAGTCACAAAGGGAGGGTGCACATGGATCTCAAGGGTAAGCGCGCGCTTGTGTTCGTCGAGGCAAACTATCAGGACCTGGAGTTCTGGTATCCGGTTTTGCGTCTGCGTGAAGAAGGCGCAGAGGTGGTCATTGTCGGCACCGGCAGCGCCGAAGGTTACACCGGGCGCCACGGCTACCCGCTGCCCAAAGTGGACGCCATTGCCGATAACGTGAACGCCAAAGATTTCGACATCGTGATTGTCCCCGGCGGTTGGGCGCCCGACGTGCTGCGCCGCTACGAGAGCGTGCTCAAGATCGTGCGTGACGCCTTCGCCCAGAAAAAGGTTGTGGGCGCCATCTGCCATGCCGGGTCGGTGCTTGTCTCAGCCAATGTGCTGCGCGGCAGAACAGTCACCTGTGTTCCCGCCATCAAGGACGATATGATCAACGCCGGCGCAAGCTACGTCGACCGTGAAGTCGTCATCGATGGCAATCTCGTCACCTCGCGCACACCCGGCGATCTGCCTGCCTTCATGCGCGAGCTCATCAAACTTGCCCAAGGCTAGGAGCCCGCCAATCGACACGTCGACCGATGTTACCGATGCATCACCAGCCGCGGCGCAGCCACTTAGGCGGCCGTCCTGGTTGCGCGTGCGTCTGGCCGCGGGCGGTGAGAACTATGCGGCCGTGCGCACCCTGCTGCGCGGCCAGGCGCTGCACACCGTATGTGAAGAAGCCCACTGCCCGAACATGGGCGAGTGCTGGAACCGGCGCACGGCCACTTTCTTGATCCTGGGTGATATTTGCACGCGCGGCTGCCGCTTCTGCGCCGTGACCAAGGGCAAGCCGGCTGCCGTCGACCAGGACGAGCCGGAGCGGCTGGCGCAGGCCGTGGAGACAATGGGCCTACGCTATGTCGTCGTCACGTCGGTCGACCGCGACGATTTGCCTGACGGCGGCGCGGGCATCTTTGCCCGAACGATCGAGCGCATCCGCGCGCGCAAGCCGGATTGTGGCATAGAGGTGCTCGTGCCCGACTTCCAGGGCAAGCGCGAGTCGGTTGCTGCCGTCGTCGCGGCGCGGCCCGACGTTTTCAACCATAACGTCGAAACCGTCCCTTCCCTCTATCGCCGCGCTCGTCCTGGCTCACGCTATGAGCGCTCGCTTGAGGTGTTGCGCTTCGCCAAAGAGCTTGACGGCACAATGCTGACCAAGACCGGGCTGATGGTGGGCCTGGGCGAGACGTGGGATGAGGTGTTGCAGGTCATGGCCGGCGCCCGCCAGAATCATGTCGATATTCTAACGATCGGCCAGTACTTGCGCCCCAGCGAGTGGCACTTGCCCATCGCGCGCTACTACACGCCACAGGAGTTTGCCGATCTGCAAGTGGAAGGTATGCGCATGGGCTTCCGCCACGTCGAGTCGGCCCCGCTCGTGCGCAGCTCATATCATGCCGACAAGCAGGTGCAGGCATTGTAGGGTCAGTAGGGGCAGGTCTGAGACCTGCCCATCCGATCTGCCCATGCGGGGATGGATTGGTGGGGAAGACGGGCAGGTCTCAGACCTGCCCCTACTGCATAGAATTATGAGAATTGTAGCAAACATGTTGACATAGGTTTTTGTACGTGGTAATATGCACAAGCGAAACCTGTAGGGAGGAAGGCATTGACTCCTGTTGACTATCTTCCGCTCTTGATCATGATCGTCACCGCAGTCATCTTTGCAGCGTTGGCAATCACTGTTTCCGCTCTTCTGGGCCCGAACAATCCGACGCGCCGCAAGCTCATGCCCTACGAGTCTGGCAACGTTGATATTGAACCCCGTCGTCATCGCTTCCCCGTCAAGTTTTACTTGACCGCCATGCTCTTCACCATCTTTGATGTTGAAGTGGCCTTCTTCTATCCCTGGGCTGTCGTTTTCCGCGACCTCAAGATGTTTGGCTTCGGCATCATGTTGGCATTCATCGGGGTTCTCTTGATTGGCTTTTTCTATCTGTGGAAGAAGGGAGCCTTTGAATGGGACTAGAGGATAGATTGCCCGAGGGTATTGCCCTCACGACGGTTAGCCGCGCAGTCAGTTGGGCGCGCGAAAACTCCCTGTTTCCCCTGCTCTTTGGCCTGGCCTGCTGTGCCATCGAAATGATGGCTGCGTTTGCCTCGCGCTTTGACCTTGCTCGCTTTGGCGCCGAGGTCTACCGCGCCTCGCCGCGCCAGGCTGATCTGATGATTGTGTCCGGCCGGGTGAGTCGCAAGATGGCCCCCATTGTCCGCCAACTCTACGAGCAGATGCCCGACCCCAAATGGGTCATCTCGATGGGCGACTGCGCGTCGTGCGGCGGCATTTTCAACAATTACGCCATTGTCCAGGGTGTGGACAAGATCATCCCTGTTGATATCTATATTCCTGGCTGCCCGCCCCGGCCTGAAGCGTTGATTCAAGGCATCGTCATGCTCCAGGAGAAGATCACCAAGGAAGGGATAAGGGGTCAACGAGATGCGTAGTCGTTCCGTTCAGCGCACGTGCAAACGGCGATGAATTGCCCGACGACACTTCTCTGTCCCGATGAGCGTCTATGGCTGAGAATGTGACTGTTTCCCGTCTGAGCGCCCAGTTCTCCAGCGCCGTCACCGAGGTGAGTGAGTTTCGCGGTGAGACCACGGTGACGATCGCGCGCGAGCATCTGTTGTCTGGCTGCCGGTTTCTGCACGACGATCCTGAACTGGCGTATGTCTTCCTGGTTGACCTGACGTCGGTCGACTATCTGGAGTATCCACACAAGCAGGCGCGCTTTGGCGTCCTGTACCTGCTCCACTCCTACAAGACCAACGAGCGTCTACGCCTGCGCGTCTGGCTCGGTGAAGATGACGCGGTTGTGCCCAGCGTCACCGCCATCTGGCGCGGGGCCAACTGGCTGGAGCGAGAGGTGTATGACCTGATGGGCATCACCTTCGCCGGCCATCCTGACCTGCGGCGTATTCTACTCACAGCCGACTTTGACGGCCATCCTCTGCGCAAAGACTTCCCGGTCTTCGGCAAGCAGGAGCCGCTGGTACGCGTCAAGGGGTCCAGGGAGAACTTCGAGGTATAAGCATGCCCACAGCTACCCGCGCACTTGAGGTCGATATTGCCGCTGAGCCCAGGCCGGCGGATACGATGATTCTGAACATGGGCCCGCACCATCCATCCACCCATGGTGTGCTGCGCGTGATCCTTGAACTGGACGGCGAAACCATGATCAAGGTGACGCCGGATATCGGTTACCTGCACACAGGCATCGAGAAGAACTGCGAGGTCAAGCCATATCAGCAGGTGATCAACCTGGTCACACGCGCTGATTACACCTGTACTCAGACTAACGATCTGGTCTATGTTCTGGCTGTGGAAAAGCTGCTTGGGATCGAGGCGCCGCGCCGCGCCCGCTGGATGCGGGTGATGCTGGCGGAATTAAGCCGGCTTTCCAGCCATCTGATATGGGTGGGTACCCAGGCGATGGATGTGGGCGCAACGGCTGTCTTCCTCTACGCATTCCGCGAGCGCGAGATCATTCTCGATCTGTTCGACATCCTCGGCGGCGCGCGTATGTTCCCAACCTACATGCGCGTCGGCGGCATGGCCTCCTATTTTGAGGAAGACAAAGGTCAGGGTGTGGATCTGCCGAAGACCTTCATGACGACAGCGCGCAACCTGATGAAGGCTCTTCCCGGTCATATCGCTGAGTATGAGACGCTCCTGACCAAAAACCCCATCTGGCTCCTGCGCACGCGCCATATCGGCAAGATATCGATGCAGGAGTGCATTGATCTGGGTGTGACGGGGCCGATCCAGCGGGCCGCCGGCATGAAGTGGGATTTGCGCAAGAACCGCCCCTATTCCTCGTATGAGGAGTTCGACTTTGACGTGCCCACACGCAGCGACGGCGATGTCTTCGCTCGCTACGAGGTGCGCATGGAAGAAATGCGGCAGTCGGTGCGCATCATCAACCAGATTTTGGAGAATCTCCCGGCCGGGCCGGTCAACGTGGCCGATCGCAAGATATCTCTGCCGCCGCGTACAGAGCTTTACACGAGCATGGAGTCGGTGATTCACCACTTCAAGCTGGTGACTGAAGGGATCAAGCCGCCCGAGGGCGAGGTATATGTGTCTGTGGAGTCGTCGAAGGGCGAGATTGGATGCCACATCGTCAGCGACGGCTCGAACAAACCGTATCGCGTGCGTATCCGCCCGCCGTCATTTGTGAACCTGCAAGCGTTGTCCAAGATGTCGGAAGGTCTGATGGTGGCCGACATGGTGGCCATCATTGCGTCCATTGATATTATTTTGGGTGAGGTGGATCGCTAAAATGCTCTCTGAACAAGCAAAACAACAGATCGCAAGCCTGCGGGCAATGTACCTCGAGCGGCAGTCGGCGCTCCTCCCTGCGCTCTATGTGGTCCAGGGCGAGATCGGCTATGTGCCGGACGAGGCGATGGACGAAGTCGCGCAGCTTCTCGATCTGCCGGCTGTCGAGGTTGGCTCGGTTGTCAGCTTTTACACCCTGTTCCACCGCCATCCGGTCGGCAAGAACATGTTGAGCCTGTGTACGAATCTGTCGTGCCATTTGCTGGGCGCCGACACTATGGCCGGCTATCTGCGCCAGAAGCTGGGCATTGGCAACGGCGAGACGACGCCCGACGGCAAGTTTACGCTGGAGTTTGTTGAGTGCATCGGCGCCTGTGATTATGCGCCCGCCATGCTGGTTAATGGCGTCATGCACGGTCCTTTGACGACAGAGAAGGTTGACCAATTGCTGCAAGGGTTGCGGAGTTAGCGCAGCAAGCAATGTGCAAACGATAAGGGACGCAACTGCGCCCCATCATTCATGTGCCTACTGCAAAAGGGGCGTGTTCGCCCAACCGTCATTGCGAGGAGCGCCCTTTGCGACGAAGCAATCTCCGT
>CAYOEZ010000081.1:0-18164 GCA_964402955.1 uncultured Ktedonobacterales bacterium
AGACAACTTTTGGCCCCCGGAATGGGGGCGGGGGGGACAGGCGGGGTTGAACGGGATATCCAAGCTGGGCGCGGAAAGGGTTGGCCTGGCCAGAGCAGGCTCTTGCGCCGGCGCCGCCAACTGATTGGCGCCAATGGCTTGCGCCTGACTCATGGTTGGCATACCCGATGGAACGACAGTCGACACAATGAGCGCCACGGTCAGCAACATGGTAGCAGGTATCTTCATATCTTCACCCCTGGACAAGCTTGCCTTTCCCCTGCCCGTTCGTCATGTTGGTGCAGCGCCTGGCGGCCGCTCAGCACACAAAAACCAGTCAGGATTGCCACACGATCGCGGCAATGCTGGCTGCTGGGGGAAAGGTATCATAAACATAAACGTGCTTTGTGCAATGGGGGATACGATACGCCGCTCGCGTCTCGCTCCCATTCCTGCAACGCGTGCGACCTGCCAGACGCGCCGGGGAGATCGACGTGAGGTACGCTACGTCGACGCAGCGTGGTTGTGCATCTCGTTGCACATTTCAAGGATGTGTGGCACAGCACGCTGCGCTGCGCGAGCACGGTGGCTTATGCGGTTCTTCACATCCTCTGCCAACTCAGCCATTGTGCAGCCCTGGTCGGGCAGGTAGAAGACAGGATCATAGCCGAAGCCGCCCGCGCCGCGCGGCGCAAACAGGATCACGCCACGTACCGAGCCCCGGCACAAACGCACGCGCCCATCCGGACTGGCCAGGGCAATCACGGCCACAAAACGCGCCTGGCGCCGCTCGATCGGCACACTCTCGAGGTTATGCAAGAGGAGCGCAATGCGTTCGGCGCTGCTTGCGCCGTCTCCGGCATAGCGCGCAGAGCGGACGCCGGGTGCGCCAGCGAGAGCGGCCACTTCCAGGCCAGAGTCATCGCCGAGAGAGACCATGCCGCTGGCGCGGGCAAAGGCGAGGGCCTTGAGGCGGGCATTGGTTGCATAGGTGCGTCCGGTTTCTTCGACCCGGACATCGATGCCCGTATCCATGGGCGAGGCCACAGATACGGGCACAGAATGCAGAATCTCCCGCAACTCGCGAATCTTGTCCAGATTGTTCGTAGCAATCAGGAGAGTAGGTGGCATGAAGATGTCTACGCTGTCGCCGCAGCTTCTTGCTTGAGAATCAACAAACGGCGGTTGACCGCATTGAGCGTTGCCCGTGCAGCAGCATCAGACGCCTCGGTGTGCACCTGGCAAATGCCCAACAGGATCTCCTTGCTGGTCCCAAAATCGACCGAAACGGACACGACGACCGCCTGCATGTGATCGATCATGATCTGTGCGATCTGATCGACCTGATAGGTCACGCGCTCGCCAAGAACCTGCTGCATGGCCTCGATCGTCGCTGTACACACGAGACGAACGATGTCCAACTCGTCGCCCGAAGCGTGCGCCGAGCCAACGAAAAGATGGCCATCTTTCTCCAGCTCAACCTCGGCTCGTCTGCTTGGACCGTCGACGCTGCGCACAGCCACCAGACGGGGACGCCCTTCTGCCTGGAACAGGCGCTCTTCCTGCATCTGAACGAGACTGATGCGACGGTAGTCGACACGCACGCTGAAGTTGACCAGGAGCATACTCTCGATGTCGCGCACAACCTGTTTGGGTTTGCGCAGAGGAGAAGCTATGACATGAATCTCTTCTACAGTGTCATCGCTGATAACAACCTGGGCCGCGTAGACGCCTCGGATCTTATTAATTGCCCCTTCCATCGTGCGCGCATCCAGCGGACGGCGTCGCCTCTCCATCATTCGTCTTCCTCCTCACACCCTCGTCGGGCCATCACTTCTCTACGCATCTATAAGCGTGCAATGATGGCGTCAGCCATTTGCGAAGTTCCTACGGCGGTTGGGTCATCACGCTCTGGCTTCAAGTCGTAGGTAACGTCTTTGCCTTCGGCAATAACCGCAGCGATAGCACTCTCAACCCGCTCTGCAGCGGTGCGCTCCCCCAGGTGGCGCAACATGAGGGCGCCAGACAAAATCGTTGCCGTCGGATTGACCTTGTTCAGCCCGGCATACTTTGGCGCCGAGCCATGAATTGGCTCAAACATGGCGGCAAACGTGCCGATATTGGCGCCCGGCGCAATGCCCAAACCGCCAACCAGCCCGGCCACCAGATCACTCAGAATATCGCCGTAGAGGTTGGGGCAGAGCAGGATGTCATACTCCTCAGGCCGCTGCACCAGTTGCATGGACATGTTGTCGACGATGCGATCTTCGAACTGAATATCGGGGTAGCTCTGCGCCACCTGCTGGCACACACGCAGCCACAGCCCATCGGTGAACTTCATGATGTTGGCCTTGTGCACTGCAGTAACCTTGCGCCGCCCGTTGGCGCGTGCATAATCAAAGGCGAAGCGTGCAATGCGATCCGAATTCTTGCGTGTGATCACCTTGATCGATTCAGCCGCTTCATCCGGGATCACCCAGTGCTCGATGCCTGCATAGAGGTCTTCCGTATTCTCGCGCACAACCACCAGATCGATGTTCTCAAAACGCGTGCGCACCCCAGGGAAGGTGCGCGCCGGGCGCAGGTTGGCATAGAGATCCAAAGCCTTGCGCATCGCCACATTGACGCTGCGGAACCCCTCACCGATAGGCGTGGTGATGGGTCCTTTGAGCGCCACCTTGTTGCGCCGGATGGACTCAAGAACGTGATCAGGCATGGGGGTGCCATACTTGGCCATCACGCCTTCGCCCGCATCCTGAATCTCCCACACAAAGTTGACACCGGAGGCGTCCAGCACATGCCGTGTGGCTTCCACCAACTCTGGACCGGTCCCGTCGCCCGGTATCAATGTGACTGTATACGCCAATGTCTGTTCCTCCTCAGGGTCAACACTCTGCCGGATAGACTCAAACCAGGGGTGCGCGCGCGTGCAAGTGCGTGGCCAGTGCGATCGTAAACACTACCGCTTATGTTACTCTATTCTACAGTGATCTACTCAAATTGTCAACGGCCTGTTTGGAAAAATCCGATCAGACTGATGTTGCGTCAGTCCAGAATGAGGCGGTTTCGCTGGAAGCGTGAGAGCGCAATTGCGATAACTGCGGCATCGAGTGCAGTCAGCAAAAGCAATGCCGCCAGCACGACCACGCGCTCATCCAGAGCCAACAGAGCCGGCAGGAAACGATTCTTAGCCGCATCGGGCAGGACAGTCACGCCCAGGATGGGTAGCCACACCAGCAGCAGGATACCGATGCTCAGGCTCTGCGCCGCCTGGCGTACCGTGCCTGCCCGCAGGGAGACCAGCACACCGATGCCCGCCACCAGCGCCGCGCCCAGGATACCAAAGATGAGGAAACCAACGATGGTCAGCAACGGATACATCGCCACCGTCCCCGTCCAGTTGCTCAGGTTGACCGTGACCAGCCCGACGACGAGCAGAAGCACGGTCATGGTCAGCGAATAGCTGACGGCCGCCAGCATCTTGCCCAGCAGAATGACCCGGTCCGAAAGGCGGCTGGCCAGCAGGGTTTCCAGCGTATGCCGCTCGCGTTCACCGGCAAAAGAATCGGCGATCATGCCCGTGACGAGGAACAGCGGCATCCAGGCCCAGGTCACGAGGCTGACCGGCGATTCGACCCAGGCGCGCCCTGATTGCAGCGGCAGAATGACGCCAAAGACAACCATCATGAGCAACACGTTGGTGAGTGTTGCGCGCACGCTCCCCCGTTGCACGAGAAACTCCTTTAGTTCTTTCCACGTTACAGTCAGAATATCGGACATCATGTCAGTACCCTCCATATGGTTGCCGGCGCGCTGACCGGCCTACTCTTTACCTTCGACCAGGGTCAGGAAGACGTCTTCCAGGCTCACCCTGTCCTTGTTCACCTCTTCCACCTGCACCCCGGCGCCAACCAACGCGCTGACCAGCGGCGACACACTTGCCACATTGCGCAGGTCAATGGTCAGGCGGCCAGCAACGGCTACGGCAGACACGACCTCGGGCCGCGCCCGTACCATGTCGAGCACCAGATCGGTGAAGCCGCGCCCCACAATCTCGACGCGCGGTTGGCTCATGCGCGATCGCAGATGGTCCGGACTAGCGCAGGCCAGCAGCTTGCCCTGGCGAATGACGCCAATGACTGAACACAGCTTCTCGGCTTCTGCCAGATTGTGAGTGGTCAGGAAAACGGTAACGCCCTCGCTCGCAGCCAGCCCCGCCAGATCATCGTGCAAGGCTACCGCGGCCACGGGGTCAAGTCCGGCGGTTGGCTCGTCCAGGAACAGCACATCGGGGCGATGCAGCATAGCCCTGGCCACGGCGAGCTTCTGCTTCATGCCACGGCTCCAAGCGCCGGCAATTTCGTTGCGGCGCTCCCACAGCCCCATATTGCCGAGCAGTTCCTCGATGCGCGCCGCGCGCTGCGCGGACGGAACATGCCACACCCGGCCATAGAACTCCAGCTTATCGCGCGCGCTGAGGCGATCATATATGCCCGAATGCTCGAGCAAAGCGCTCCTGCGCTGGCGGATCGCGTCCGCCTGGGTGCGCGTATCAAAGCCAAGCACTTTGGCTGAGCCTGCCGTTGGCGCAAGCAATCCCAGCAGCAGCCGTATGGTTGTTGTCTTGCCGGCGCCATTGGGGCCCAGGAAGCCGAAGATTGTGCCCCGGGCAACCTGCAAGCTCATGTCGTCGACCGCCCGCAAAGTGCCAAAGGCGCACGTGAGTCCCTGTGTCTCGATCGTTAGATCTGCCATCTGCGGTGCTCCTGTCGTTCTTTCGTGTACAGCGCACTGCCCGGCTTGACTGAAACCTTAGACTACGTTGGTAACGAATCCACTGCCTCGCGCAGACGCTGGTGGTAGGCCTGGAATGCAGCGCGCCCCGGCACGGTTAGTGCACATGTCGTCTGCGGCACTTTGCCGCGAAAACCCTTGCTGATCTGCACATACCCTGCCTCTTCCAGCCGCATCAGGTGACTGGATAGGTTGCCTTTGGTCAACCCGGTGCTGTGCAACAGATAGATGAAGTCGGCGGATTCGACCGTATAGAGCACGGCCATGATGGCCAGCCGCGCCGGCTCATGTACGACACGATCCAGGTCAGCAAGATGGCGAAAGCTCGACTCGTCATCCATTGCCATCCTCCAGGGGAGCGCTGCGCAGGTAACGAAAAAGAGCCGCGCCGCCAAGCACGAGGGTCGCCAGCCCCAGCAGAGCGTAGTAGAGTGCGATGCCCAGGCTCAAGTCGCTTGTCAGCCAGGCAAGAGCGCACCCGACCGCCAACGACCAGACCGCCAACACGTAGAAACGCGGCACAGCCACCTCGCTGCCAACGCGGAAGATCAGGGCAGCCACGCCGGCAGCCATCATCAGTGGGACAAGGCGCGCGATGTCCTGGCGATAGATCAGGCTGGCAACGACAACCAGCGCAACTGCCCCCCCGATGAAGCCAGCGACCGCCCCGCGCAGCAGCCGCGACTGGCGTGACGCCTGTTTGTAGGCCACGTAGCCGGTGCGCGGGTAGGTGATGCGCTCCTTCAGCCGGCCGGCAACTTTGCGCCCGCTCAGAATCCACACGATCGTCACGACCATAAAGCCGGGGGCGAAAATCCATTTCAGAGATGAACTCTGCGGCGTCGCCCAGTCGAGCAGCAAGAATAGCCCGATGACGACGAAGAAGACGCCGGCCAATACCTCCACCAGGCCGTCCTCGTACCAGTAGCTCTTGGTCTTGCGCATCAGGTCATCGACGTTGGTGTTCATCGTGTTCCCTCCCGTGTTACGCTTGCCATACTTGTCTGCATCACAAACTAGTATGCGTACATGATAGCACGGATCCAAAGGATGTCAAGCGCGATATGGCACGAACCCCAAACAAACCCAGAAACCCTAAGGGTCTCGGAGACCCTTAGGGTTTCTTTCTGGGCTATCTACAGGCGGGCGCGTTTACGCCTGTCAGGGCAAGCACGCCTTGGGGAACTTGGCGACAACCGTATACAACGGATCGACCACGTTGCCGATGCGCATCGTGCCCACCTGGGCATTGAGTTGCCACGCCTCCTGGCGCTGGAAGCCGTAGCCCTCGATGAGCCAGCGCAGCAATTCCATCTGCGCCAGGCGCACACAGTCCATCAGGTCACGCGTGCTGCCGGCCACCATGATGTGCGTGTCGTTCTCCAGGCGCGGCCACTCAGCCTGCTGGTTCTTGCGCAGCTCGATGTCCAGCGTGACCTCAGCAGTCACCTCGAGGGCTGTACCATTCAGCTCACCGTCGCCCTGCAAGGCATGAATATCACCGAATGAGAGATACGCTCCCCGCGCCCAGACAGGCAGGTAGAGAGTCGTGCCCTCGCTTGTCTCGATACAGTCCATGTTGCCGCCGTATTCACCAGGCGCCAAAGTCGTCTCGACGCGCCCGTAGCGTGGCGCCACGCCGATTGAGCCGATGAAGGGATTGAGGGGAACTTCGACGTGTTGCAGGCGGCTATTGGGCAAGTCGAGGATGCCGATGTTGCGCCGCAGGTCGAGCGCCCACTCATACCAGATGCCCTCGATGGGCGGGTTGTAGAGCAAAGCGTGGCCGGGCGTTTCGCCACTCAGTGAGCCAAAGTTGGCGCTCTGCTTGCTCAGCGCGAAATCGCGATTCAGGCGGATGCGACGAATGTATACAGCCAGCAGATCGCCTTCCTCGGCTCCTTCCACATAGAGCGGGCCAACCACGGGGTTCGACTGGCGCAGACTGGCGCCGGGGATGTGCTGCTTCATGCTCTCGGGCAGAGGATTGCGCTGCGCATCGTTGCCGAACGCATCGCGCGTTTCAGCAATCACCGTGTCGCCACTCTTGATGTGCGCCAGCGGCTCGCTCGGGCCAAATGTATAATAGTAGATTTTAGGCTGCAAGTGGTGCGTGGTCATGGGCATCCTCCCGGATATAGAGTGCGACGATTCGTGTCACCCGCCGCCGAGGAGGGGAAGCACCTCAAGTGTCTCCCCGGCATGCAGCGGGGTATCCATGCTCACCTGCTGTCTATTGACAAGCAGCAGGCCCACTGCGCCAATGGGGATCGACAGGCGCGTAATAACCTGGCGCGGCGCGCCTGCGTCAGCCAGGGGCAGCACGACGGTACGCTGGCTCTCACGATACTCATGGCTGAGGTAGCCGCGCAGGATTATGGTAACAGTGTCAGAGTCTGCTTGCGTATTTGTCTCCATACGTTGCTCACTCACGAACAAGATTGTTGCGACGGAACTGGGTAGCTGCCAGCGCAACGACAAGCAGCGCTACAACCACCCAGGCCGAATTGGCAACCAACGCCGTCGCCGCCTGCTTGAGCGCAACACCAATCCTTGCCCAGGTGACGAGCGCATAGGCGACGTCACGGCGCGTCACGAGCATGGCGATCGTCGCCAGGAGAGCAACATCTACGTCACCCCAACAATAGGCTCTTCCATATCCATTTCCTGCATTTCGCCAGTGACCGTGAAGATCACTCGCTCGCAGATGTTGGTCACGCGATCGCCGGCGCGCTCCAGATTGTGCGCGACCCATAGCAGATGGGTCGCCTGATCGAGAGTCTTCGGGTTATTGATGATCACTTGCAGCAGATCGTGGTAGACCTGATTGTACAGGGCGTCAACCTCATCATCTTCCTTGGGAATGGCACGGGCCATCTCAACATCGCGCCGAACGAAGGCGTCGAGAGCACGGTGCAGCATATCGCATGCCTTCTCAGCCATTTTCGGGATGTCAACAAGCGGCTTGATGAGCGGTTCATCGCCCATCATCACGGTAATGCGTGCGATGCCCTTACCATAGTCGCCGATGCGCTCGAGCTCGATGGCCAGCTCCAACATGGCTGCCAGGCCGCGCAAGTCGCTGGCCATCGGCTGCTGGGTGGCAATCACGATCAGGCAATCCGACTCAATAGAATATCTCTTCCGATTCAGCTTCAGGTCATCGGCGATCAATTGGCGCGAACCCTCGATGTCGCGGCGCTTCAGCATATCGACCGACTGTAGGATGGCCTTTTCCGCCATACTGCCCAAAATCAGGATCTCATCATTGAGCCTTTGCAGTTCGCGCTCAAGTACTGCTCGTGGCATTACCTTCCTCCTGGTCATGATCGAGGTACGTACACACAGTCCGCATCTGTTCTACGCCATCCCATACCGGCCCCCTCCTGCCGACACAAATGTCGGGGGTGTTGGCTATTATAGCATGTTCTGTTGCGGATACAAGGCCTAGGCAGCCTGTCGGAGAGCCAATGCCGGAGGTCATTTCTAGCGCAGAGACGCAGAGAGAGCCTGCCCCGCTGTATCGGGCATCGCCGAGAAAGAGCACAGAAAACCATCAAAACCTCTGCGTACTCTGCGTCTCTGCGGTGAGACAACTCTCTCCGACAAGCTGCTAGCCGAAACGGCCTGTAATATAGTCCTCGGTGCGTTTGTCTTTCGGGTTGGTGAAGAGGCGCCGCGTCTGATCGTATTCGACAACCTCTCCCGAACGTGTCCCCGCGTGCAACATCATCATCGCTGTATAGTCGGACACGCGCGCTGCCTGTTGCATGTTGTGCGTCACGATCACGATGGTATACAGCGCCGAGAGATGGCTCATCAGTTCCTCGATTTTGAGCGTTGCGATGGGGTCGAGCGCCGAGGCCGGCTCATCCATGAGGATAACCTCCGGCTCGACGGCCAGGCAGCGGGCGATGCATAGCCGCTGCTGCTGTCCACCCGATATCGCAAGCCCTGACTGCTGCAGCTTGTCTTTCACCTCATCCCACAGCGCCGCCCGTCCCAGGCTCTTCTCGACGATCTCATCCAACTCGCGCCGGTTCGTGATGCCATAGAGCCGGGGGCCATAGGCGACGTTGTCATAGATGCTTTTGGGAAAGGGATTGGGGCGCTGGAAGACCATGCCCACGCGCCGGCGCACGTCAACCACATCGACGTTGGGCGCATAGATGTCCAGATCATCGAGCAGAACGTGTCCCTCGAGGCGGCTGCGCGGCGTCAGATCGTTCATGCGGTTCAGTGCGCGCAGCAGGGTAGACTTGCCGCATCCGGATGGGCCGATGATGGCGCTGATGCGGTTGGCCGGAATGTCCAGGTTGACGTCGATCAGCGCTCGAAATGCTCCGTAGTACACAGACACGTTCAGAAGGCGCATTCTGTTCGTGGCGGAGGCAGCCTGTTCCGGCAGGCTGCCATCGCGGACCACACTAGAGAGATCAACAGTCGTCGTCTGTTTTGTCACCCGCTCAGCGGTTGCTGTCATTGTCCCCTCCCACTCAGGCGACGCCAAGTTTACGCCGCCGCCAGGCGATGATTAGCCGTGCGATGATGTTCAGCCCCAGGACCAGGATCATCAGCACCAGGGCAGTTGTCCATGCTTTATCGTGCCAATCTTTGTACGGGGCAACCGCATAGACAAAGATCGTTTGGGGCAAGGCCGCAATTGGCTGCCCGATGTCGGTACTCATGAAGGGATTGCCAAAGGCGGTCAGCATCAGGGGGGCCGCTTCACCTGCGACACGTGCGATGCCCAACATGATGCCCGTGACCACCCCTTCCAGAGCCGCAGGCAACATGACGCTCAGAGAGGTCTTCCATTCCGGCGCTCCCAGCGCCAGGCTTGCTTCGCGCAGGCTGGCCGACACAAGCTTGAGCATCTCCTCCGTGGTACGAATCACCGTCGGCAGCATGATGATCGCCAGGGCCGCTCCGCCGGACAGAGCAGAGAAATGCTTGAAGGGAAGCACCAGAATCGTGTAGGCGAAGATACCCACCACCACCGACGGCACTCCGGAGAGAACGTCGGTGGCGAAGCGCAAGCCCACGCCCAGCCAGGTATTGGGGCGAGCCGCCGCATAGATCGCCGCCAGGATGCCGGGCGGAATTGAGATAGCGCAGGCAATCGCGACCAGGATCGCCGAGCCGACAATGGCATTGGCCACCCCACCGCCGGGAACGCCAACAGGCGTCGGCAACTTTGTGAAGAAGCCCAGACTGAGGAAACGTCCACCTTCTCGCGTCACATACACGATGATCCAAATCAACGGGATGACGGCGAGGATTGTCGCCAATCCGGTCAGCCCCAGCATGACGGCATTGACCAGACGGCGAGAGTTGTGTATCTTGCGATTTCTGGCATAATCGGCGACACTCATGCGCGAGCCTCCTGCGGTACCCGACGGGCGACGCTCCACACCAGGAGACGAGCAATGACATTCAGAACAAGAGTCAGGCCAAACAGCACCAGGCCAATCTCGATCAAGGCGTTGAGATAGAGCGGGTACGTCGCTTCGGTGAACTCGTTGACGATAATCGAAGCCATCGTATAGCCCGGGTGCAGGACCGACGAGGTCAAGTCCAGATTGTTGCCGATGACCATTGTCACCGCCATCGTCTCACCCAGCGCCCGGCCCAGGCCCAGAATCACTGCCCCCAAGATCCCGGACAGACCAAACGGAATGAGCACGCGCCAGATGGTTTCCCACTGCGTTGCTCCCAGCGCAAGCGACGCTTCACGCTGGCTGCGCGGAATGGCCAGGAAAACATCACGACTGACGGCGCTGATAGTCGGAATAATCATGATGGCCAGCACAAGCGAGGCTGCCAGGCGACTTGGGCCATAGACGGGCCCGGCGAAGAACGGGATGAACCCCAGATACGTGGCCAGGAGAACGGCCAGGGGTCGCACAAGGGTCGGCACAAACACATACAGTCCCCACAGGCCGTAGACAACGCTGGGAACGGCTGCCAATAGTTCGACCAGAAAGCCCAGCGGTGCACGCAGCCAGCTTGGCGCCAATTCGGCGAGGAAAATAGCAATGCCCAGACTGATGGGCAAGGCGACGACAAGGGCTATCAACGAGGTTTGGATGGTGCCCATGATGAAGGGAAGCGCGCCAAATTGCTGGGCGACAGGATCCCAGGTGGTCGTTCCCAGGAAGCCAAGGCCAAAGGCGGAGCGTGCCAGGGAAGAGTTCCTCCACAACTCGTAGCCGATAGCCAGAACCAGCAGCAGGACGAGTAACGCTGCGCCGCTCAGCAACAAGTTAAACGGACGGTCGCCATGTGCGGACGCTGCGCCGAGGCGGCGCCGCCAGCCGCTCTGTTTCTTGACAACCATTTGCACGCCCATGTGGATCTCCTCTTGCAGCACGCGGATACCCTCTCGCAAGCTCTTCGCCTGCGAGAGGGGGGGTCAGAAGGGCATTTTGCATGGCGGCGCACCTGAGCCGTCATCTTACTTGAGTGGTTTGCCCTGGCACGTCACCTGATCGAGCCTGGCGAGCACGGTGCTGCGCACATTGCTGCTGAGCGGCACGTAGTCCAGCTCGGTGGCGAACTTTGAGGCCGGATCAGTCACAGCCCAGCGCACGAAGTCCAGCACTGCCTTGCCACGGGTGCAATCCTGCTGATCCATGTAGATGATGAGGTAGGTGTAGCCGGCGATCGGCCAGGAATCCTTGCCCGGAGCGTTGACGATGGACACAGCCAGCGTGTCAGGCATTTGGGCGCCGAAGTCGGCCACGGCGTTCTGCGTCGCTGCGACAGTCGCCTGAACCGTTGTACCGGCGACATTCTTCATCTTGGAATAGGCAATCTTGTTCTGCTTGGCATAGGCCAACTCGACGTAACCGATCGCCCCATCATTCTGCGAAACGGTGCCGGCGACGCCTTCATTGCCTTTGCCGCCCAGGCCAACCGGCCAGTTGACGGAGGTGCTTGCGCCAACCTTGCTCTTCCAGTCGCTGCTGATGGCAGCCAGGTACGAGGTGAAGATGAAGGTCGTGCCGGAGCCATCGGAGCGGTGCACGACAATGATGTCTTTGGCCGGCAGGGTCAGGCCGGGATTGAGAGCGACGATCATCGGGTCATTCCACTTGGTGATTGTACCGAGGAAGATGCCTGCCATCGTCTTGCTGTCGAAGACCAGAGGGTCTTTGCCCGCCAGTTCCTTGACGTTGTATGTCGGCACAACTGCGCCGGCGACAATGGGCAGCATTTGCAGCCTGGCGGGAGCGACTGCCGCATAGTCGGCGTCGGTCAAGATGGCATCGGAGCCTGCAAAGTCAACGGTCTTGGCCTTGATCTGCGCAATGCCGCCGCCCGAGCCGATGGATTGGTAGTTGAACTTCAGCGCAGGGTTGACGAAAGCATACTCATAGAACCAGCGGCTATAGAGCGGATAGGGGAAGGTTGCGCCGGCGCCATTGATGAGCAGAGCGCCAGTCGATGGGGCAGCAGCGACCGTTGGAGCAGCGCCCGGCGCCGTGGCCGACGTCGCAGCAGCTTTGGTACTCGTGGACGGAACGGATGTAGCCGTTGGCGCAGCGCTACACGCGAGCGCCAACATGGCGAGCACGGTCATGATTACCAGGAGCAGAGTCCACTTGGCAGCGCGCAGACGACGGATGGTGGTCATATGTGATCTCCTCTTTTTGCACTTCAGATACTTGCGATTCAGATACTACAGCGATTCCTGCGTCAGACGCCGGTCGGCGAGAAACTGGCGAATCTCAGCGCCATCGCCGACGGTCACAACGTGCGGCCGGCCATCGCGCCAGACAACCATGCGGAAGACGAGCCGGCTGCGATTAACAGGATCGGCCATGACATACACAGGAGGCTCGATTTGCCATCCTGCGTCCAACTTGCTCATCAGCCCGGCAAACGAATGCTGGCCAGCAGAATCGTTGTCGGATACCTTTCGCAGCGGGAACGGCGCCATTAGAGTCCTCAACAGCATCATAGGGTGTGAATTCACTTCCTCCCTTTGTACTGACGATACTATAACAGCGCCACGTTAAGAGACCTTTTCTGTTGTGTTAACGATTGGTAAAGGTTAGGCGGGGGAAACGAGAAGGGTGAAACGGAAGACCGCGCCGTGCCCCTCGACGCTCTCCGCCCAAATCTGCCCCCCGTGCGCCTGGACGATGTGCTTGGCAATCGCCAGACCAAGCCCTGTGCCGCCGCTCGACCGAGCCCTGTCAACCTTGTAGAAGCGCTCGAAGATGCGCGAGAGATCGGCCGCGGCAATACCCACGCCTGAGTCACGCACCACGATCGTTATCTTCTCACCTGGCTCCGCTGAGACGACGATGCGACCGCCCGGCGGTGTGAACTTGATGGCGTTGTGTAGTAGATTGGTCAGCACCTGTTGCAGTCGTTCGCGATCGGCCATCACGAGCGGCAGGCCGTCGGGCAGATCGACCGACATCGTCAACCCGGCGCGCTCGGCCTGCGGCTGCAAGCGCTCGACCGCCGGATTGACCAGATCGGCGACGGTCGTCGGCGCGAGATGCAAGGGCACCTTGCCCGACTCGATGCGCGACAATTCCAGGAGCTCGCGCACCATCTGCGTCATCGAATCGACCTCGGCATCCATCTGCGTCAGAAAACGCTCGGCCATCGGCCCGTCGTACAATGCTCCGTCGCGCAGCGTTTCGACCAGGGCCTTGAGCGCGGCCAGCGGGTTGCGCAACTCGTGCGAGATGTTGCTGATGAAATCGCGCCGCACCGTCTCCAGGCGGCGCACCTGGGTCAAATCCTGCAAAATCAAGAGCGCGCCGCCGGCCGATGGCTCTTGCAGAGGTGTGGCAACGATGCGCAAGAACGGTCCGCGTCCACTCACTTCTACGACTGCGCTCTGTTCTCTGCCTGTTTGCCGGCAGCGCTGCCAAACCTCAACGATCTCGTGATCGCGCGCCACCGCCACCATGCCTTGCCCCGTCACGTCGCTGTCGCCCAGCCCCAACAAATGCGCGGCCGCCGGGTTGAAGAGTTGAACACGTCCCTCACGGTCCGTAATGACAGCCCCATCGGTCATATGCGTCAGCACGGCTACCAGTTTGTTGCGCTGGTCGGTGATTGCCTCCATCTGGTTCTGAAACCTGGTCGCCATGGCATTGAAGGCCGTAGCCAGTTGGCCGGATTCGTCACGCGTCGTGGGCGAGATGCGTACGCCCCAATTGCCACGAGCCATCTCGTCGACGCCGTGCAGCAACATGTGCACCGGGTGTGCCGTACGCTCGGCGATCAGCGTGGCCAGGACGATGATGACGACTAACGCAACCAGGGTTGCCCCCACCAGCGTGCGATCCAGTTCATCGACCTTTGCATTGACCTCAATCAGGGACAGCGCCAGGCGCACGACGCCGACCGTCTGCCCGTCTACCTGTACACGCACCGCGGCATACGTCAGTTGTTGCTTCTGCGTATCGCTGTAGCGCACACTGGCGCCCTGCCCGCTGGTCAACGCCTGCTGCACTTCGGGACGGGTCAGGTGGCTATCCAGCACACCGGCAGCCAGAGATGACTCACCCAGGACAGTACCATCAGCGCCAATAATGGTGACCCGCGCCTGCAGCAGAGCAGCATAGCGGCGGGCAAGATTCGTCAGTTGCGCTGAGGCGTCGTCCCTCGCAAATAACGGCGCCGCCGTCTCTGTGATCAAGAGCGCATCATCCGTCAGCTGGTTGCTCAGGTTATCCAAGTAGGCCTGGCGGATGAAGGCGGAGAGGTACAAGGTGAGGGCAATCATGGTGACAAGCGCAAGCACGCTATAGGGAACAGCAATGCGCCAGCGAAGACTGTGAAGCATGAGGGTCTCCAATCTATCGGTCCAACAGTCATCAGTAGTCAGTAATCAGTAGCCAGACAAGAACCGGCAATGATGACGTCCATGCGCGGTTGCGGGACGGCAAGGATCAGCCGAACAGACCCGATTGCCGCGCGGAGTCTTCGCCCTCGATGGGATAGGCGCGTATGCGCTGCGCCAGGTCATCCAGATCAACGCTTTGCGGATCGAGGCGCTCGGCCCCCTGCCCCAGCATCACCTGCGTCCCGGGGGTGCCGGGAACGGCCAGCAGCAGGCGCCTTTGGGCACGGGCCCGCTTGACCGTGTCCATCGTGCCGCTTCGCTCACGCGCCTCGACGACGATCACAGCCCGGCTCAGCCCACTGACAATACGATCACGCGCCATCAGGCTGGGGCCGCTGGCCGGCGCATTGGGGCGCAACTCCGACATGACCGCGCCGCGTTCGACGATCTCCTCAGCCAATGCGATATGTTCACGCGGGAAGATCGCATGCAACCCGGAACCGAGCACGGCGATCGTGCGTCCATCCTCGGCGGCCAACGCGCCGCGATGCGCCGCAGCATCGATGCCCAGCGCCAGCCCGCTGACAACGGTCAGCCCGCGCCCGGCCAGGGCGCAGGCAAGCGACTCGGTCACAGCTATGGATTGGGGCGTCGCGTCGCGCGAGCCGACGATCGCCACCGCCGCAGTATCGGACGGCAGTAGAGCGCCGCGCATAAAGAGCAACGGCGGCGCATCATTGACCGGACGCAGATTGGGCGGATAGTCGTCGTCATCCCAGGTGAGGACGTCCATGCCCTCGTCGGCCAGTGACTCCAACGCCGTTTCGATGTCATCCAGCGACACAGCGCGTAGCCGGTCGGCGATATCGGCTGTGATACGCGGTACGCTCTCCAACTCCTCATGAGGGGCGTCGAAAATGGCTTCTACATCGCCAAAGCGCTCGATCAGCTTGCGCGCCGTCACTCCGCCAATACCACTGACGCTCATCAGTGCCAGCCAGTGCAGTTTGCTCATGCATGTCTCCATTGTGCGATGCGGGATCAGGGAATCGGGATTCGGGTATTTGCTCAGCGGTCGCTGTGGATGGTGCGCGTCAGGGTCAGGACGCAGACGCTGGCAGCGCCCGCATGGAGGAGCACTCGCGTTGCTTCCTCCAACGTTGCCCCCGAGTCGAACAGATCGTCGAGCACAAGCAACCGCTTGGCGCGTACCTCGCCGGTGACGGCAAAGGCCCCCGCCACATTGGCGCGCTTCTGCGCCAGCGTGTGCACGTCCTTCTGAGGCTGTGTCTGGCGCGTCTTAGCCAGGGTGGACAGCAGCGGCTTGTCCATCGCTGCGGCCAGAGCACTCGCGAACGCTCCCACCGGGTCGAGCTTGTGCGCAACCGACGGCGCCACCGGCACGAGCGCATCTACCTCAGCCAGCGCCGGATGCTCACGGATGAGGGACAGGGCTTGCTCAACTAGCGGTGGTACGGCGGCAGCATCGCTCTCGTACTTGAGACGATAGGTCAGGTCGCCCACGGCGCTGCGCTTCCAGTCAGCGCCGCCGAAGCCGCTGTGAAATCCCAATGCCCAGCCCTCCCGCCAGGGGCCGGGCAGCGAGCGAGGGTGGGAGCGGGAGAGGAAGGCAGCGACGGGGTCAGCCTCGGCGGGAGGCGGCGCTTGCATGGGCGCAGCACCAAGCGCTGTATCCCCCTGCTCACGTTTCCAGGCTTCGACCACGCAACGGATCAAACCGTACGACATCGAGAACGGTAGAATCATCTTCAGCGGCGCCAGGCGGTCGGCGTTGCCGACCTGTGCGATCGCCTGACGCACGCGCTGATTGACATCCTGCGGCACGACCCGCTCCACCGCCATAGTGCCCTCGCCAATCGCCTGGGCGAGATGATTGTAGATCGTATCCTCGGCCAACATGCGCTCGGCGGCGATCTGCGCCGGCGTTTTGCCCTCGCCAAACATTTGTATGGTCAGGGCGACGCTGCCGCCCGCCTCCCGCTGCGCCTTCTTCTGCGCCACGGCCTGTTTGTGCACGGCCCGCGGCAGCTCCAGGGCACGCGCCGTGCGTGCTTTGACGGCGGCCTCTCCCTGTGGCGTCAGGCGCAAGACAGGGCGATTGCCGCCGACCTGTTTGAGATAGCCGATACTGATAGCCTGCCCAATGAGGTCCTCGATCTCAGCCTGAGAAAAAACCTCAAGTCGCGCATAGTAGGGGCTGCGGTCATAGCCGAACTGCTGCATCTCTTTGGCGCGCGAGCCTTTGAGCATCTGTGCCAGTTTTTCTCGCCCCACGTCCCATTTCTGGCGGCGCACCGCGTCGAGGACAATCAGCGTCGTGCGTTGTGCGTCCGACAGCTCGGCCGCGGCGCCGCCGGCCTCCGGCGCGGGCGCAGCGCGGCGAGCCATGCAGTTGTCGCAGCAGTTGGCAGCTTCGGCCGTTATGTGGTCACCAAAATGATCGAGCAGAATGCGGCGGCGACAGGAGTCGGTCTCGGCGTAGGTGATCATAGCCGCAAGCTGCTCGCGCCGCCCGCGCCGGCGCAGCGCCACGGCAGCGGCCGTTACCTGCGCCGCGGCGGCATTCCAGGTTCCCCGATGGATGAGGATACTCAGCCCATCATCACCCAGAAACTCGATGACGCCGGCGGCCTCCAACTGGTCAAGCCCCACCCGCACCTTGATGTCGGGCAGGCCCGTTGCCAGCGAGATGTCATCCCTGCTCACCCATACGTCCGGCGCTGGCGACTTGAGGGCGTCGTACAGCCTGCGTAGCTCATCGGTCGCCGGCGCATCGTTCTCGATGAAGAACTCTTGCAGGGCGCGATCACGCGGCGCATAGAGAAGCACGGCGCGCGACTGCTCGCCGTCGCGTCCGGCGCGGCCAGCTTCCTGATAGTAGGCTTCCAGTGTGCCCGGCAGATCATAGTGGATGACCATGCGCACGTCGGCGCGGTCGATCCCCATACCGAAGGCATTGGTGGCCACAACCACGGGCAGATCACCGGCGATAAACGACTCTTGAACACGCGTGCGCGCCGCGGGATCGAGGCCGGCATGATAGTACTGTGCGTCTGCCAGCCTGCTGCTGGCGATAAAGTCGGCGACCTCTTCGGCGCTGCGCCGGGTGCCCACGTAAATAATCGCAGCGCCGCCGCTCAGGCCACCGATCAGAGTGTGCACCTCGCGCAGCTTGGCCTTGTCGTCGGGGCAGGAACGCACCTCGAAGGACAGGTTGGGGCGATCGAAACCCGTGACAACGCGCGCTGCGCCCGGCAAGCCAAGCTGTTGCAGAATGTCGTCCTGCACGCGGGGGGTGGCGGTCGCTGTGAGCGCCGCCGTCACCGGGTTACCCATGGCGGCGCGGGCAGCGCCGATGTGCAGATAGTCGGGCCGGAAGTCGTTGCCCCACTGCGAGATGCAGTGCGCCGCGTCCACCGCCAGCAGGCCGATCTGCACGCCCCGCACCGCCCGCTGAAAGGGGACGCTGCCCAGACGCACCGGGGCCACGTAGACCAGGCCCAACGAGCCTTGCCCCAGCGCCTGCAAGCGCCCCGCCTTCCCGGCGGTTGTG
>CAYOEZ010000082.1:0-18163 GCA_964402955.1 uncultured Ktedonobacterales bacterium
CCCACCGGACAGGCCGCACAGCACCCGCCCACTCCCTACCTGTGCCCGGATACGCTCGATGCTCTCGGCAACGAATGATCCTGCTGTCCACGTTCCAGCGCAACCGCACATACGATAGAGGAAGTTGGCCAGGATCTGCGCGCCTTGCGGCGTATGAATGACCTCAGGGTGAAACTGAATGCCCACGTAGCGGTCGCTGCCCATCGCCGCCACCGGCGAGTTGCTCGTGGTCGCCAGAATGCGGAAGCCTGCCGGCGCACGCGTGATGCGGTCGCCGTGGCTCATCCACACCGGCAGGACGGGCGGCAGCCCTGCAAAAAGCGGATAGTCCGCATCAGAAATGGTCACGTCGGCCGGGCCGTACTCGCGTTGCGTCGAGGGCGACACCTCGCCGCCCAGTTCATGCGCCATGAGCTGCATGCCGTAGCAAATGCCGAGCACCGGCAGGCCGCTCTTCCAGACGTAGCCGGGGCAACGCGGCGCGCCAGCGTCATACACGCTGGCCGGCCCGCCGGAGAGGATGAAGCCACGCGGCTCAAGTCGTGCCACCTCTGCCCACGGCGTATCATGCTGGACAAGCTCACAGTACACATGGGCCTCACGCACGCGCCGCACGATAAGCTGGGTGTATTGCGAACCAAAATCCACAACAACCACACTATCCTTCATGACCAAAAACCACCTTGTCGCCATCCAGCCGCTCAATCAGCGCCAGCGAGTGGATAGGAACGTTGAGCGGGCGCAGAAGATCGCGCCCGCCTTCGAATGTCTTTTCGATACAGCTACCGATGCCGACCAGAGTGGCGCCGCTTGCAGTGACAATGCGAGCGAGAGCAGCGATTGTTTGTCCCGTTGCCAGAAAGTCGTCGATGATGAGGACTCGATCGGTTGCAGTGAGGAACTCTGCGGAGACGATCAGGCTGACGAGTGTGCCTTTGGTGTGCGAGGGGGCCTGCTCTTCGAAGACTTTGTCGGGCATGGTGATAGGGCGAACCTTGCGGGCGAAGATCATGGGAATGCCCAGCGCCACGGCTGTGAATGCAGCAGGGGCGATGCCGGAAATCTCCGCCGTCAGCACTTTGGTCGCCCCTGTGGCAGCAAAGCAACGAGCAAGCTCCTGCCCCGCATGCTGCATTAGCAGCAGATCCACCTGATGAGTGAGAAAGCTGTCAACCTTGAGGATGCCGCGTCCCAGATGTCGCCCATCGCGACGGATGCGCTCCTTCAGTTCCTCCATAACAGCCTCCTCCCGCACCGTTTGGCCCATTATACGCGGGGAGGAGGCCGCTGTCAATTAGCACAAATGACTATTCCGCGCTCTCGCAACACCAAACCCCTGAGGTCTGGCAGACCTCAGGGGTTTCAAGAACAACTCATATGCCGATCATCGTATTCTGCACGTCCAGGCGGACAGACCGAGAGTAGTGGAGGACACTGAGTCCCTCGCCAACCGGCGTGGGCGTGCGCACGAGCGCCTCGGCCCAGGTGGGCGCGTTGCAGGCGATAAAGGCCAGTTCCATGCCACGGATAAGCTGATCCGGCTCCAGGGTGAGATCGGGCAGCAGAATGGGGCCGGTATCGGTCTGGTAGATCCAGTCGCGCTCGTTGGCGTTGATCGTCTTGACCGGGTACTCGATAACGGCATGGTAGCGCTCGGTCTCCATGGCCGTGCGCGCCACCAGCGGCTGGCCGGCCAGAACAGCAGTGACGATCTCGCGGGCCGTTGCCAACTCCACGCCGTCGCAATAGGCAATCTCCACGCGCACCGAGTCGTAGCTGTCGGCGATCATGCCCGTCTGCCGCTGTGGTTGCGCCCCCAGCGACGGGGGATAGAGCATCACCTGCACCCCCGTGTGCGCCCACGCCTTGAGGATGAGGAACTGATCGGGCGAGTACACCGGCACGTAGTCGGCATTGGGCTCCGTCCAGATGTCACGCTCGACGCCGACACGCTCCGTCTTGCAGTTGGCGCCCAGAACGAACTGCTGCTTGTGGCCGTTGCGCTTGTCGGTGATCCAGCAACAGCAATCAAGCTGGATGCGTGCATTGTTCAGGCTGAAGGGCGGCCTGTGGCTGACGGTGAGCGGCGGCTTCTTCAACGTGTCGACGCGGAAGGTAGAGAAAGAGCGGGCAAAATTGACGGCTTGCATCGTGAAGACTCCTTCAGGTCGACTCGCCGTGATGTGGAGATTGTCGCCGCGCCTTGATAGTTGAGATGATGTCGTCCATCGTCATGTCTTTGAACAACTGCTCGCGCTCTTCGCTATAGTTGCCATAGCCAGTCGTGAATTGGTTTATGAAGCGCGCCGTATTAGCTGCGCCGATTTCCCGGCACAGTATTCTGATCGCTTCTGCTGTAATCTGGGCCAACGGCTTTGTCTGCACAGTCATTGCGGCAATTCTCCTATCAGATCCACCGGTGAAACGACACACGTTCTGAGTCCTTTCATGGAGCGTGCCTTTCTGAGAAACCTATCGTCGCAGGTACACAAGAAGTCTGCCTGCGCAGCCTCCGACGAGGCAACATGGAGTGCATCCAGAGGACTCAGTCCTCGCGCATGAAGGTCTCTGGCGCGCTTTTCCACCGTGTCTGAGACAACCACAAATGCACTCGCCCTGGACAACGCCTCGAGCGCATACTCTTGTCGGGCCATATTGGGGTTCCGTTCAATCTCAAACAACAACGCCTCAGACGAGATTATCTCGACATGGCCAGCCGTGCACGCATCAAGAATGGCCAGGACCGCGTCAGCCTCAAGAATTACGCGGATCTGTGATTTGTCATCCATTAGGCGCTGCAGACTGCATGTGTCCAGATAGATCTTCATCACGCTGTCCATTTGGAAAACGAGGTTCAACCCGTTGCGTCTGAGGTGGGAGCCGTCGCTAACATGACAGCGTCACCACCTTATGCGGCCCAATTATACCGTATCTGTCAAGAAACGTACACGCTTCACGGACACTGAATCACTCCCTGCGCCCACAGGCAGCCGCCACAAGTTGGCGTGGTGTTGCCGAAGCAGTCTTCCTTGTTTTCCTCCGACAGATTGCAGCCGCCGCACTGTGTACACGGCGAAAACTCGAAATCCTGCACGCGCCGCCGGAAGGCCTGATAGTCAAGCGACGACCAGATGTCGCCCAGGCTATGCTCCTGCAGGTCGCCAAACACGTGCTTGTGCGTGACGCGCTCGCGGCCGTCGAGGAAGCTGACATGATCGTGTAGCAGCGGCATGCACGGGCTGACTTTGCCATCCCAACTGACGAAAGCGGCGCCCTGCTCGATGAACGGACAGCGATTCCTGCCCTCACTCAGGCTGGCCCCGCCCATGCGCACGTTGAAGCGGCTGCGTAGCACCCGGTAGAGCACATCGCGCGTCGCCTCGTTCACGTCCATGCGCGGCAACCGCACCTGCGCCGTCCACGGGCTGCCCAGCAGCACACCGTCGCTGATTGTGCGTTCATACAGCGACTCGGCGCACATCTCCTCCGTGTGCGGCAGAACCCCGCTCACCGCATAGGTTTGCACATCCAGGCGGCCGCCCAACTGCAACAACGCCGGCAGGTCGTTGATGTTGCTCTTCATGGCCACGAAGGCAATGCCCAGGTCTGGCCTGTTCGCCGTATTCAGCCGCAGCGCGTGGAACGTGCTCAGGTTGTTGAGAATCTGGGGCAGGACATCACGCAGGCGCACATCAGTGTAGCTTTGCGGCGTCGCGCCGTCGAGCGACACCCACAGCTTGTCTAGCCCGGCATCGATCAGCCGCCGCGACATGCGCTCCGTCAGGAGCGTGGCATTGGTGATCAACTCCACCTCCGCCCCCAGCGACTTGCAGCGCGCGACCATGTCTACAATGTGAGGGTGGGAAAGCGGCTCACCATATCCGCCAAAGAAAACCGTCAGCGGCATCGGCAGGGTACGCAGACCGTCCATCAGGCGATCAAGGGTGGCCCCGCTCATACGACCAAGCGGCTCATCCCAGTTGTTGCGGATACAGGTGCGGCAAATCAGATTGCAGGTATTGGTTGGCTCAACGTAGAGTCTGGCAAGTTTGGTTACCGGCCGGCGGACACGAAAGTTGTTCACAGCCGGATCAATCTGGATCTCAGCGCCAGGCGTCAGCCCAAAGCGTGCACTCAGTTCCGGCGGCAGGACGATGCGTCCATCCTGATCCACACGGGCTTTGGCGGGCTGCGACGCGTTCCTTAGCGCCTGACGGCGTTTCAACTGAAAATCATCGTGCATGCGGGTCCCCCCGGGGAAAGAAATTGTTGTTGTCGCTCAGCAAACGATATGCTGCTGACGTCGGGCGAGGCGTTGCCCTTACAGGGGCACGCCGTTTTGGTAAGCCAGCCAGGCGCGAATCCTGGCCTCGACCTCATCTCGCACGCGGCGGAAGGCCGCAAGACGCTCTCCCTCCGATCCGACAGCCGCAGCAGGATCGTCGAAAGGCCAGTGCAGGCGCACGCTGGCCCCGGGAAAAATCGGGCAGTTCTTGTCTGCTTTGGAGCACACCGTGATCACGTAGTCAAAGCGCACTTTGCCCAGGTACTCCTGGACACTCTTCGACCAGTGACCGCTCATGTCAATCCCCTGTTCCTGCATGACACGAATCGTCAGGGGGTTGACGCCGCTCGGCTCAAGCCCGGCGCTGAACACGTCGAATCTTTCGCCGCCGTGCTTGCGCAACAACGCTTCGGCCATCTGGCTGCGCGCCGAGTTGCCGGTGCAAAGAAAAAGCACCTTTGTCTTCATGCTGCTATCCCTCCCTGCCGCGCCGGCGCAAAGTAGCGGCGCCTCATCCACAGTGCAACATAGACAAGGCCAACCAGAACCGGCACCTCGATCAGCGGGCCGATGACGGTCGCCAGCGCTTCCTGCGATGCAATCGTGAATGTGCCCACAGCCACAGCGATCGCCAACTCGAAGTTGTTGCTGGCCGCCGTGAACGACTGCGTCGTGGCCTGCTCATAGGAGAACTTGAGGCGCAGCGACAGAGCAAACGAAGCGAAAAACATCACGACAAAGTAAACCACCAGCGGGATCGCCACGCGCACCACATCGAACGGCTGCGACAGAATGCGATCGCCCTGCATGGCAAACATGACCACGATCGTGAACAGCAGACCGATCAGCGCGGTTGGGCCGAGGCGCGGCATGAGCTTTGTCTCGTACCACTCCTTGCCGCGCCGGCGCAACAGCGTGAAACGTGTAATGACGCCGGCAGCCAGCGGTATGCCCAGGAAGATCAGCACGCTCTTGGTGATGTCTCCCATGCCGATATTGACAGCGGTTCCCTGGACGCCAAACCACCCTGGCACGATGCGCAGGTAGAAGTAGGCCAGCGGGCTATACATGACGATCTGAAAAATGGAGTTGAGCGCCACCAGCACGGCGCAATACTCGCTGTCGCCGCCGGCCAGCATGTTCCAGATCAGCACCATCGCGATGCAACGCGCCAGACCGGTGATGATCAGCCCGGTGCGATAGCCATCCTGGTCAGGCAGGAATCCCCAGGCCAGCACAAACATAATAATCGGTCCCACCAGCCAGTTGAGCAGCAACGAGACGGCAAATTGCCGCCACGCCTTCGCTACTTTGCCCAGCTCCTCATACTTGACCTTGGCCAGCACAGGATACATCATCCAGAGCAGCCCGACGGCAATCGGCAGCGAGACCGTACCAATGCTGAGGGCATTGAAGACATCTTTGATGCCGGGAGCGACCGCTCCCAGGATGATGCCAACGGCCATGGCCACAAAGATCAGGATGGGAAGGAAACGATCGAGTACAGAAAGTTGACCAAGGACATTGACGCCAGACTGCGCTGTGACGCGTTGCATGGTGGGTCCTCCCTTCTACGGATGATACATACACGTGATGTGGCAGAGGCGCTAGGCTTCAGCCGCTGTCGTCAACCAGGTCGTCACCTCGGCTTTACTGGGCACGCGCCCGCTGCAAGCAACTTTCCCGTTGACAACCAGGCCCGGCAATGGCAAATACATGCCGGTGAGCAACAAGAGAATCTTCGGCGCACTATAGATTCCTCACAACAGGCGCCATGACCATGCCGGCATCCGGTACAGCGCTCCCGAGCTCCGCCGGCTGCGGCTGGCAGACGCCGCGCGGGTCATCTGCTGCCATGCGCGCCCAGCGCTCTGCCTCGACGCTCATCTCCGGCAGATCGTTCAGGTTGGCGTCGCTTACAAAAGTGTGGAAATCGGCCAGCGCCTGCTCAAAGGCCGCACGGTTGAGCGCATAGTGTACCCAGCGTCCCTCGCGCCTGTCAGTGACCAGATTGGCGTTCTTGAGCAGCGCCAGGTTCTGCGACACACGCGATTGCGTTGCCGGCAACAGGTAGACCAACTCACAGACGCAGAGTTCGCGCTTGGCCAGCAGCTTGAGGATGCGCAGACGAATGGGGTCCGAGAGCGCCTGCCCGATCAAACTCAGTTCTCGCAACATGTCATCCACCTCATACAAAACAACGTATCAGCATATTAGCATTATCTGATGTATTCTAGCATACGCAGCGGCGACTGTCAAGCATCCTGTTGACATTTTCCCTGTGCTGCTCTATAGTCTGGGCGCCTCCCGTGTGCGCCAAGGAGTTGTCATGCTGATTTCCCTTCTGTCCACACTTGCGCTGTGTCTTGTGCTTTCCTGGCTGCCCGGATACGGCCTGGCGCGGCTCTTGCGCGCCTTTGATGGCGATGAAGCGGCCGTGGTCGCCTGGCCTCTATCGTGGGCGATTCTTGGCGGCATGCAATTGTTCGGCTTCGTCATCGGCCTGCCGCCGTGGTGGCGTTATGCGCTGCTGGCTGTGTGTGGCGGCCTGATCCTCTACGCTCTGGTCAGTCTGCGCCGCCATGCTCTGAGCGCAGAGATAAAGCAGGTCATGCTGCTGGGGCTGGGTGGAATTGCAGCGACGGTCTGTATCGCCGTCGTCATCCCTGTCTACGACGGCATAGCGGGCTGGTATGGCGACTGGTGGATGCACTATGACATCAGCCAGTTCTACCTCGGCCTGCGCCCTGACGATGTAGTCTACTTCGGGGTGTACTCCATTCCCTCGCGCTTCCCACTGTTCAACCTGATCCAGGCTGTTCTTCTGACGCTGCTGGGCAATCATTTCTGGGTCTACCAGATTGCCGGCGTTATGCCATTGGGCGGACTGATCGGCGCAACCTACCTGCTTGCGCGCGGCTGGATGGGCAAACGAGTCGCCATGCTCGCCGCCGGGCTGCTCGTCGTCAACCCGTTTGTGATACAGAATGCACTGACGCCCTGGCCCAAGGTCATGGCTGCAGCCTGCCTCTTGTTTGGCCTGGCCATCTACATGCGCCAGGGGGGGGCGGGGTTGCGCCAGTGGGCCGTCTTGACCAGCCTGGCGCTCATGGCACACCAGGCAGCCGCCTTCGTCGCCATCGCCGTTGGGGTGCACGCTCTGGTGCGCTATCGGCGCGGCGCCGTTGCTCCGCTTATGCAGGCGGCGGCGATCGCGGCGCTGATCTGCGCGCCCTGGCTGCTCTGGGCCATCTCCAGATTTGGGCTTGCCGCGCTGCTGGCAGCGACGCCAACCATTAGCGCCAGGGGCGCGGCGATCGGCTCTGCCAACTGGATTATAGAACGTGTGTGGAATGCGATCGGCACACTTGCGCCGCTGACGTTCCTGCGTGCGGCCAGCGAGTGGGCGCGGGTGGGCTTTGGCGGCGAGCAGATGCCTGCTCTCTTCGGCGCGATTCTGCGCTACTCCTACGACGTCTTGCCCGGGGCTGTGACCACCGTGCTGTCACTTGTCCTGCTTGCCCGTTTCTGGCCGAAGCGCGAGCAGACCGCCAACATCGCTCGCACGACTGAGGAGCGCAGGCCAGCAAGCCGGTCAGCCACACTGCTGGCGGCGGTCGGCAGCAGTACGGGACTTGCCGTCCTGGTCAGCCTGTTCGCCTTCGCCGGCGCTATCATCGTGCATCCGGGACTGAACCGCACGGGGCTGGCCGCGGAGAGTCTTGAGCCTGTGGTTGTCCTCCTGCTGATCATCGCAGCGCGCGCTCTCGTCGAGTTGGCGGCGCGCTGGCGGTTGGTTGTGGCTGCGCTGGTGCTGGAGTTTGCTCTGACGCGTGGACTGCATACGCTCATCGTGATCGCGGGCATTATCCCAACCAGCAACGACCCGAACCTGGCGCTCAAGCTGGACAAAGGCATCACGTTCATTGCTGATATAGTGACTTGGGAGCGAGGGGTCGCGCTGCTGGCGATGGCGCTGATCTGGTTGGCGCTCGGTTGGTGGCTAGTGCAGTGTGCGCATACCTCGTGCAGCCAGCCACACGCGTCATAAGACGACACCCGTAGGGTCACCGAGACCCTACGGGTGTCTTACGTTCTTTCTTGCCTGCCCTACCTGCGGCGTACGATGCGGCGCACAGCGCCTGCGGCCACGAGAGACCAGATGCGCCCCTTGACCGCCTGCCACGATGTAATCACACGTTTGCGTGTTTCCTCAGTCATGGGATGGCGGCTGTAGCTGACCTCGACGTAAGCGTCGCTAATGGTGGCGATGTGCTCTGCCGGATTGGCGGCGGGAACGGGCACAGGCCGTCGCCAGCGCAGCACGCTGACAGGAGCATGCGCCACGGCTTCACCCAGGCTGCGCGCATACTCGTTCGGCGTATTGGCCAGCGGCTTCGCCAGCCCCGCCCAGGTCGCATAGCGGAGCATGCGACCATAGATCGTCATCACATAGCTCGATGTCGCCAGCCGTCGTTCCAGAAGAGGCCACAACGACCACAGTAAACCGGCCAGCAGGAGAACCGCCACAATGACAGGCACGATGCGCAGGAAGCTCAGATCAAACGGGATATGGATGCGCGAGAGCCACGAGCCTTTGCTCACCGGAACCGTCATCGTCGGCATGACGAACGGCTCTTTGCTAAGCAATGATCCTGGCGGGCGATAGATCGGCGCCTTGCCGGGCGTTGGTTCAAAATCAATCCAGCCATAGGGTGGGAGGTACACCTCGGTCCAGGCATGACCATCTTTTTCACTGACCGAGTACCGCTGCATGCCAAAGTCGTAGATGCCCGGCAGATAGCCCGTCGCCAGCCGCGCCGGCACACCCACGCTGCGCAGCATGATGGCCATCACGGTGCCAAAGTAGTCGCAGTAGCCCTTCTGGGTAAACAAGAAGTAGTCAACAGCGTCATAGTTACCTTGCGCGGGCAGCTTGATCTTCGGATCGTAGGGCAACTCGCGCAGATACATCTGAATCGCCATGGCCTTGTCGTACGGATTGGTGGCATTGGCGGTAAGCTGCTTTGCCAGCGTCGTCACGCGCTCCGGCAGCGACTTCGGCGCCTCCAGGTAATAGGCGTTGATCCATTCCGGATAGACCGAGGTTGCTCGCCGCAGATCCTCAACGCCCAGCGTGGGCACAGTCGACGTCACCACATACTTGACAGCCGAGAGCGGGGCGCGCTTCAGGTAGAGCGACGAGAAATCTCCCTCGCCAAGCGCCATGTAGCGATAGGCCTGGCCAACTGACTCCATTTGGTTAGTGGCAAAGAGAATATCGGCGCGCGGGGCCACAATCTCGACATTCTGCACGATCGTGATTGCCCCGGGAATACTGTACTCGATGACAGGCTGGTTGGCTGTGCGATCCACAGCGACCTTCTGCGAATGATCCCAGCCGCGCCCAGTGTATAGATCCCAGGTCTCGCCACGCCAGTAGTGCTGTGGTGGGCCGAGAGCGGGCTCGCCAAGACGTTCAGAATCCTCGGGCGAAGCAATGTACTCATTCGTCCTGACATACATGTAAACAGGGCTTGCTTCGCTGGGGTCGAACGAGCCGCCCAGAACAAATGCGCCCTTTGACCCGGTGCCCAGGTCGGGGTTGGGGTTGTTGATGCCAGAGAAAAGGCGGTTGACCAGCGTCTCTACCTCGCCCCAGGGCCGGCTGGCATAGATCCACCAGGTCGACGCAACGGGATTGGCGCGCAGGGTGGGCATCATCAGCGCCACAATGGCCACCACCGCGCTCACCTGAATAGCAAACACCGAGAGATCAAAATTGAGTTCAGTTGAGTAGTCGATGTCCTTCTTCTGCCACGTTCGCTGCAGCGAAGCAAGGTTAGCTGCCATGAGCAAAACCATGGTGACGACCACATAGGCGATGATCCATGTCATACCACGATTGGAGAGGAATGTGTTGACCACAAGCGTGATGCCGATCGGCAGCACGGCAATCATGGCGTTGCGATAGCGATACAGACACCATCCCGTGTAGAAGGCCACGGCGAGCATCAGCAACGTCAGCAGGAAGAAGAAAACGAAGTTGTCACTGGAATAGCCCCCCGCCGTGCCCACCACGACCCAATCCCACAGACGGCCAGCCATCAGGTCGTTGCGGCTGATTATCTCCCGTATGACCGGTTGCAGTGGGTTGGGGTCAAGCGCCTTACCCTGGACGTACGTCACGAGCCACTCAGGAAAAGCCGAAATCCGTGGCGCCATCAGGCGCAGCGGCGGGATAAGCTCACCATAGGTGACATAGAGCACAGCGGCGCCAAGGAGCAGACCAAAAGGCACAGCGATCAGGCGCGGCAAACGCGATTTGCCCATAGCAACGCCAAGCACTGCGCCCAGGAGAACAACCGGGAGGACATCTTGCGTTCTGTCCACCCATCCGGCATCATTGAGCGACAAGACAGGAAGCAGAACCAAGACCAAGAGAATGGTGGGAACAATCCAGCCATTCTCAAGCTGGAAGAAGCGCAAAACCCGTGTCATTTATCTTCCCCCGAGAGATAAAGAACTAGCCAGGAAGCGACGAATTCCACGCCGGGACTTCTTGCCCGACGCCATAACTGGACAGGATCCGAACAGGCATATTGCTTGCGCCGCATGGCCGCGACCTACGTAGCGCCGGCGGCTGCGTCCTGAGCAATTACACGCCCCGTTCCCAGCACGCGATAGGCCTTCTTGTCCTGCAGTGGAGCGCTGCGCGCAACGGTGGTGAAGTGCTGCCCTTGACGGATCAGGTAGGCAGGGATGCCAAGATTCGCCAGGTCGTTGACTATCGCAGGAGCGCCCGGCTTGCCACCGAACGAGCTGGCATCCATCACGACTGCGGCCGGCGCCAACCCCCGCCGTGTCATCGCTAGAACGGACGCCATCCAGGCACGATCGACAGAGGGTGTGACAATGGCGATCGTCATGCCGCGCCCGAAACTCGTGCCAAGCTGCGTGACGACGTGATCAAGTGGATAGGTTCCTTTTGCCTTGGCGGTGGCCAGCTCGCGCAAAATGTGGCCCAATTGGCGTCGCCCACGCTCGGGCGGCAAGACCACCTGCCGCTCACCATAGGCGATCAAACCAACCGTCTTGTTTTGCTCCAACATCTTGAAAGCCAGCGATGCGGCGATGCTCACGCCATACTCTTCGGTCGATTCGTTTCCCTCGCCGGCCTGCACTGATGCGTCCAAATCCAGAACAATCCACAGGTTGCCGGATGGCTCAAGGTCGAACTCCTTGACAATCAATTCATTGCGGCGTGCGGTGGACAGCCAGTGGATGCGGCTCAAGCTATCGCCAGGCAGGTACTCACGGATGCCGGAGACGTTGGTGGTGATGTTGTGCGTGCGGAAACTGCTGCGAGCTGCGCCGGGCAACATGCCGCGTGGCAGGTCAATGCCGGGGAGCTCAACGATCGCAGGGTACACGAGGAAGGTCTTGGTCGTCGGGTCAGTCCATGTAGCTGTGAAAAGGCCAAACGGATCGCCGGTGCGGGCCGTAACCGGCCCCAGTGTGTACAGGCCGCGCCGTTTGCACACTGCCTGCGCGTCCCACCACGACTTGCCGCCGCGGCTGGTGACCGTTTCAACGCGGCTGGCCTGATAGCCCGGTAGATCAGATTTATCGTCGGTCTCGACCCACAACACGGGCCAGCGCGATGAGTTGGACACGACGAAACGCTCGCGCAGGCGGTCGCCCACTTGCACCCAATCGCTACGCGTCTCTCGATGCAGGTGCAGACCAGCAGCGGTCTGCCGCGTCCAGTAGTAGGCGAAAATCGCCAGCAGAGCAACAGTATAGAACAGGTAGTAGAGCAGCCGGTTCGAAACAACAATGGCCAGGATGAGCAAAACACCCAGCAAGAGCACGATCAACCGGCTATTGAGGCGGATCGAAAGCTGTTCGTTCACAAGCATCCCCCCGGGGTACAGTTTCTATGGATCTTCGCTCATGCCACCTCAGTCTCGCTGGCCCTATTATAACATACGCACGAAAAATATCAATGAGGCCTTGAGAGCGGAGAGTTGTCGGCAGTGCGGCAACATGCTATAATGAGTACGCAGTATTCGACACGGAGGCATACCCATGAACACACCGCCCCAGAAATCAGCCTCAGGTCTGGTGCAGTTCATCCAGACAGTTTTTCTGAGCATCAGGCTCTTGCGCAGTTCCAGAGTTCCCCTGTGGACCAAGGTCGTTCCATTCCTTGGCCTGGCCTACCTCATCTTCCCATTGGACTTCATCCCCGACTTCATACCAGGCTTGGGCCAGCTTGATGACCTGACCATTCTGTTGGTTGCCCTGTGGGCGTTTATGCAGCTTTGCCCACCTGCCGTTGTGCGCGAGATGACAAATCAGCCACCATCTAGCTCGCCTCACGAGCCCAAAGTTGCAGACGATGTCGTCGACGCCACTTTTCGCGTCGTGAAAGACGATGAGCTAGCGCACCCGTCGACCGAACAGATACCCCCGACCAAACAGCCGTAGCAACCACCCGGATAGACAGAGACGTCCGAAGTCAGGTCAGACTTCGGACGTCTCTGTCTCTAGCGCAGGATGATCAGGCCGCTCTTACGGCGGATAAGCCCCTCGGCGTCAACATACTCATCAGGCTCATCTTTCTTTTCCGCAGCCGCCCCACCAGCTCCCCGTGCCATCGCCTCAGGAGGCGACCCCGCCTGCTCCACCTGCACTCCCAGGCTCAGACTCTGCAGCGCCACTGCACGCAGGAATGGATGCTGATCGACGGGCAAGGTGCTTTCCGGCGCCAGGGCCAGCGCTGCCGCCATCGCCCACTGCGCCTCATCCAGCCGGTCAGAGCGCCAGAGCAAATCAGCCGTGTACTCCAGACGCTCCTGGAAAATGGAGCGGCGTGCGCCATCGAACAGGGCATTCATGGCCATGCCCACCATGGCGCCTTCACGCTGCACCTCATTCAAGTCAAGGACGGGCAGGTTGTCCTTGCGCCCGCCACTGGCCCGCTGGCGGCGCGCCTCGGCGATGACCTTCAACGCGTGTGGCCGCACCTCTTCAAAGGTGAAGAGCCATGTCTTGCATTCGGGCAGTTGGAAGAGGCCGCTTGTTTTGCCGATCAGGTCCGGGTTGGCCTTGATCGCCTCCGCGTCCAGTTGTGCAGGACGCGCCCGCAACTCTGAGGGGCCGCTGACCAGCGTCGACAGGTAGTAATAGCGCTCCGGCAAAGCAGTCTTGCTGCGGTCGTTGCGTGCTGCGGCAAGCTCCAACTGCGTCTGGCAGAAGGCCAGTTCAACCGGTATTAGCTTCATCTCGCCGGTGCTGGCGTCAGCCAGGTAGTGCTTCCACACACTCATGCTGCATGGAATTGCGCCCTGGGCGTCAAACACGCCGTTCTTCTCGTTGAGGAAGAAAACGGCCATGCTAAGCGTATCAAACCTGTTCTGTCGCACCACGGTCAAGGTGCGCGTGCCCGAGCCATCAACCGGACTGGCCATGCAGGCATAGACCTTGTCGGGCGCGGGCTCGGCGGCGGCCGGCGTGATGGCGACAGCCTTGATGCCGGCCAGATTGAGCTTGTGCAGAGCGCGCCGGGCTTCCTTTGCCTTCTGTGCATTGCTACGATCGGCGCCCAGGACTGCCAGTGCATCTGCGGCATCCTGCGTGCGCAGCGCCGCCAGTGCGTCCATGGCCTTGATCGAAAGTGCGAGGCTTCCCTTCTGTGCAGTCATCTGCAAGAGCGGCAGGGCCTCGCCTGGATTCTCCGCCACAAGCGCCTGCAGGGCAGCCTCTGCCTCGGGCAATGATTGTGCCGATAGCTGCTCCAGGACGTGCGCTGGATCGGGCGCTGCGGCCACTACCTCGAGCGCCGGCGTGTCAGATGTTGCTTCTGTGCTCATCACTGCTTCGTCGGAACGTTCTGTCTCTGTCATGACACCTCTCTGTTAATTAGTACTACTACCGTACATCAGTAAGGACGGCCTTGTTCACCGCAGAGTTGGTCATGCCCTCGTGGGCACAACCGGGCATGAAAATGTCCGGCTATGTGGAGTACGACGAGAGCCTGCCCCGCTGTATCGGGCACTCCTGTCGTCGTAGCGACGAAGGGATTCGTCGCACTCCACAGACGCATTTTCAAGCTAGACGCAGAGAACACAGAGAAAAAAGGCAAGAACTCTGTGTTCTCTGCGAAGCTCACCCCGCTCTACCGGGTGTCTCTGCGGTGGATTCACGCCCTCGCGGGTGAAAAGTGCGGTAGTAGTATTAGACGCAGAGGGGACTTCTCCTCTTGCAACAGAGGTGGAAGCCCCCCAGAATGCAACGTCCTGCTGGGGCGAATTATCTTTTCGCCCCAACGGATTGACGGACTGAATGCTTTGCACGGATAGCTACGGAACCAGATGGCAGGAAACAGCGTGGCCGTTGCCGCGATCTTTGAACACCGGCTCGACCACATCGCACAGGCCCTTCTGCACGATCGGGCAGCGTGTGCGGAAGTGGCAACCAGAGGGCGGGTTGATGGCGCTTGGCACATCGCCGGTCAGGATCAGGCGCTCGCGCTTGGCCTCGACCACAGGATCGGGAATCGGCACGGCAGAGAGCAGCGCCTTGGTATACGGGTGCAGCGGGTTTTCATACAGCGTGTCGCGGTCTGCCAACTCGACGATCTTGCCCAGGTACATGACTGCGATGCGATCGGAGATATGACGCACCACCGACAGGTCATGGGCAATGAACAGATAGGTCAGGTGCAAGCGCGACTGCAGCTCTTCAAGCAGGTTGATAATCTGCGCCTGGATGGACACGTCCAGGGCCGACACCGGCTCGTCGCAGACGATGAAACGCGGCTCAACAGCCAACGCGCGGGCCACGCCGATACGCTGGCGCTGGCCGCCGGAGAACTCGTGTGGATAGCGGTTGGAGAAGTACGGGTTCAACCCGACCACGCGCAGCAGTTCCTGAACCTTTTCCTGGCGTTCTTTCTTGGACTTGGCCAGGTGGTGAATCTCGATCGGCTCGCCAATAATGTCGCCGACGGTCATGCGTGGATTGAGAGACGCATAGGGGTCCTGGAAGATCATCTGCATACGGCGACGCATCTGGCGCAGCTTTTCGCCCTGCATCTTGCAGAGGTCCTGCCCCTCAAAGAGAACTTCGCCGCCGGTGGGACGGTAGAGTTGTAGAATGGCGCGACCTGTCGTCGATTTGCCGCAACCTGACTCGCCCACCAGACCGAGCGTTTCGCCTGTCTTGATCGAAAAATCCAGGCCATCGACCGCTCGCACAGAGCCAACCTGTCGCTGTAGAATGATGCCCTGGGTGACAGGGAAGAACATCTTCAGACCCTTGACTTCAATAATCACATTGTTCTCAGCCATTCTACTTCACCACCTTCCCTGTCTGCAGGTCGATCCAGCATGCGGCATGATGCCCGTCACCGACCGCGCGCAACTGCGGCCGCTCGGCACGGCAAACGTCCTGGACATAGGAACAACGTGCCGCAAAGGGGCACCCTTTGGGCAGATCGATCAAATCAGGGGGCAGACCTTCAATGGGGGTCAGCTTTGACTTACTCTTGGCATCGAGGCGGGGGATAGAGCCCAACAAGCCCTTGGTATAGGGATGCTGAGGAGATGCGTAAATATCACGCACCTGGGCAGATTCGATGACAAACCCGGCATACATGACATTGACACGCTCGCACAGGCCAGCCACGACGCCCAGGTCATGGGTAATCCAGATCACAGCCATGCCCAAGTCACGCTGCAAGCGACGTACCAGGTCGATAATCTGGGCCTGAATTGTCACATCGAGGGCTGTGGTTGGCTCATCGGCGATCAGCAGCTCCGGGTTGCAGGACAAGGCCATAGCGATCATCACGCGCTGGCGCATACCACCAGAGAACTGATGAGGATAATCATTGATGCGATTGGCCGCCTCTGGTATATTAACCAACTGTAGCAGTTCGATGGTGCGAACCCTGGCCTGTCGCGACGTCATGCAGAGATGAAGCTCAAGCGCCTCGCTGACCTGCCGTCCGATCGTCAGAACGGGGTTCAGGGAGGTCATGGGGTCCTGGAAGATCATGGCGATCTTGTGGCCCCGAATGCGGCGAATCTGTTCGTCGGACAGTTTAATCAGTCAGTGCCATGAAATAGAATCTGACCAGCGCTGATTTTTCCCGGCGGCTGGGGAATAAGTCGCATGATCGATAGCATTGTGACCGACTTGCCGCATCCGGACTCGCCCACGATTCCCAGGGTCTCACCTTCCTCAAGTTGGAAGGAGACGCCGTTGACCGCGTTGACCAATCCGTCCTGGGTCTGGAACTGGGTCCGCAAGTCACGTACATCCAGCAGTACGCCCATTCAGATACCCCCATCAGTGGTTATTGGTGGTGCTATGGCTACAACATGTGCATGAGTGGACGTCCGTCTGAACTGCTGACCGGTGACCCAGACATCCACTCCCCCAATTTGGCTGAATTATAGCACCTTTTTGTCCGCATGTAAAGCGTTTCACGCGCGGCAACTGCTTAGGATAACGATAGAGGCGTAGGGGCGCAGCAAGCAGCGCCCCATGCGTATCAAGCTAAGACCAATTGATCAGCGTGGCGAACGTGTGGCGGGGCATGTCGCGCTTGTCGTGAACCTCTACAGGCCCAGTGTTTGCCCATTGGGCTGAGTTGAGTGAGTGGCGGCGCATGGATTGCCCCCCCTGCCCCCCAACTTTGGGGGAAACAGCATCCGCAAGGCGCTGTGGCCGCTCCGTTCGCCGCCGTTGCACTGCGTCCTTCCGTTTGTACGCGGCGTCTCCCCCAGAATTGGGGGTGGGGGGCGAAAGGCGATGTGTTCGGGTCCTTAGCTTGATGCGTATGGGCGCAGCAAGCAGCGCCCCTACCGCCGCGGATTGAGCGCGTCGTTCACGGCGTCGCCCAGCCAGTTGAAGCCGAGCACAACCAGCGCCAGGGTCAGGCCTGGACCGAACACCAGATAGGGCTTGGTGCGCCAGAAGCCGTAGGTCTCGTAGATCACACTTCCCCAACTGGCGTTGGGCGGCTGGATGCCCAGTCCCAGGAAGCTCAACGTCGATTCGGAGAGAACAATGCCGCCCATGCTGAGCGATACGGCCACAATCACCGGCCCCAGTGCGTTGGGCAGCATGTGGCGCAGGATAATGCGGCGATTGCGCACGCCGAGAGCCTGCGCCGCCAGCACGTACTCCGACTGGCGTAGCGCCAGCATCTGCGCTCTGACCAGGCGCGCCAGCCCGCCCCAGCCAACCAATGACAACGCGCCGAAAACGACCACATAGTCGACAATGCCCGAGCGCGCCAACTCGGTCATGCCGTTCTGACGCAGCCATTCGAGGACGCCTTGCTTCACCGTCGCCGAGATGAACAGGGCAAACAGCAGACTGGGGAAGGCAAAGAGGACATCCACTGTACGCATGACCAGCGTATCCACCCAGCCGCCAAAGAAGGCGGCCGCTGAGCCTGCCGCCAGGCCGATCACGACGGTCGACGAGATGACTACAACCAAGACAACCAGCGACGTGCGCGCGCCATAGATCATACGGCTGAAGATGTCGCGGCCCAGCGCATCGGTGCCCATGATGTGGGCGCTGCTTGGCGCCTTTTCCACCGCGTCCAGATTCTGGTCGCGCGGCGAATAAGGCGCCAGCACAGAAGCAAAGATGCTGGCCGCCGCCAAAATCGCTATCATCGCCATGCCCAGCCAGGCCATACGGCTGCGCAGCAATTTGCGCAGCGCCTGGCCCCACAAACTCGCCGGTCGTTGAGTCATCATCATAGTAGGTCAGTCATCCCTGCCTGACATCCACCTATCCGTCAGACAAGGATACCCGATGGAGCGGGGCAGGCTCTGTCTGACCTACATT
>CAYOEZ010000083.1:0-18119 GCA_964402955.1 uncultured Ktedonobacterales bacterium
GGTAAGTTGTTAACGAGCAAAGTGGGGTATAACCCTACGAGCACTGACATCCATAGCCGCCGCCCCTTTGGCGCACCCACTCGGTAGGGCGGCTTTCCATAGCCGCCGCCAGCTAGATCGCCCAACTTTCCTTGAGCACGCGTAAAACGTTGCCGCCGACCACCTTAGTGATGTCTTCGTTCTTGTAGCCGCGCTTGACCAGCCAGCGCACGACGTTCGGGAACACCTCAGCCGGATTCTCAAGCCCCTCGACGTAGGGCACTTCCGTAACGGTCACGCGCTTGCGCGTGGCGCCAATGGAGAGAGCAGCAGCAAAGGCATGGTGCAGCGCCACGTGGTCGCCGAAGAGGGTATCCGGCCCGAAGGCGACGTGATCGATTCCCACCAGGTTGGCGATGTACTCGAAGTGCTCCATGTACGATTCCAGGTTGTGCAGAGGGTGTTTCGCGGTCAGCGTCGTGTGCGGCGCAGCCTCGATACCGATCACGCCGCCACGCTGGGCGCACAGCTTGATCACCCAATCGGGCTTGAGCCGGTTGGAATCGAACAGCGCCCGCGCTCCGGCGTGAGTGATAAATGTCGGTCTCTCGCTCAGCTCGATAGCATCGGCGCCCGTCTTGTCGCCGCAGTGCGATGTGTCAATTGTGATGCCCAGTCTGTTCATGCGCCGGACACATTGCTTGCCGAACTCGGTCAGGCCGCCATCGTTCGCTTCCTTGAGGCCACAGCCCAGGCTATTCGCCTCGGAATAGGTGATGCCCATGCAGCGCACACCGAAGCCGTACATGATATCCAGCCGGTCAAGCTCGTTCTCGATCATGGTCGCAGACTCGATGACCGACACCACACCGATCTTGCCCTCCGGCTTAGCCCGCCCGAGGTCGGCAATCGTCTCGACCTTGTAGAGCATGTCCTGGTGCGCAAAGTCGCAGAAACGCTGGCCCAGGTCGTGGATAACATCTGTCCATTTCCAGCCATTCTGCGATGTGATCATGGCCGTGCCGTCCATGTAGTTCTCGAACACAAGATCGATCCCGGAAATGCTCAGGCCTTCGTACCCTGTCCACTCACGGCCGCAGCGGGCGTACTCAAAGACCTGGCTCAAATCCTCCGGGAAGATCGAGGTATGATCGTGCAACGAAACGATCGTATCCTTGGCCAGAATCGCGTGAACGCGCTTTTCCTCTGCTTCGGTCACAGCATAGACAAACGGAGCGACGCGGCCGAGCTCTTTGGCGAGCTTGAAGACCTTGTAATCGACGCCAGGCTCAAGATACTGGAACGATTTGTAGCCGTTGTAGCTTTTTTTCTGTGGCGGTAACATGTTTTCTCCTTATTTCGCCGGGTATGGAAACCCGGCCTACGTTCGCATCGGGTATGGAAACCCGGCCTACGTTCGCATCGGGTATGGAAACCCGACCTGCGCTAGATGCCGTTGTCGGACAGGAAGCGGCGCACGACAGCTTCCCATGCAGCCGCCTCTTCGATCTGCGGCGAATGCCCGCTGTTCTCGAAGACAGCCAACTGCGCATGTGGATACAATCTTTGCATGTCCTCGGCTGCCGCGATAGGAATGATCCAATCGTGGCGGCCGTGGGTGATGAGCACAGGAACTTTCACGTCGTGCAAGCGTGGCTTGATATCAAAGTTGGGTAGATTGTGGCTGAACGCGTCATTGTGTGTCGCGTGATGCCACTGGAACTGCTTGACGCGATCAGCGTCCTTCGCCGGATCCCAACTGACGTTGTACAAGGGCTGGATCTCCAGATAGCAGTCGTACATGTCATCATCTGAGAGGCACTTGCCGTCGAAGATACGACGGAACTTGGCATAGTCCAGCCTATCCCGGGTGCGGGGGCTGGAGAGCGCGTTGGCCTCAGCCTCTTTCTCGTGGGCATGGTCGGGGCCGGTATCGCGCAGCATGACAGCGACGACGTTCTTCGGGTAGGCCAGCGCATACTCCTGCGCCAGGTAGCCGCCATAGGAACCGCCGGCGACGACCACCATACCCAGGTTCAGGCGCTGGCGCAGAGCTTCGGCGTCGTCTACCCACTGCTTGTGCGTAAACGGCGGGTTAAGTCCGGACTGGCCGCTGCCGCGCTGATCCTGCACAACAACCTTATACCTGTCTGCCAGCCGTCCCCAGGCAGCCTTCGGCTCGCGATAGCCGCTCATACCGGGCGCGCCGTGGAAGCAGAGGATGGCCTGCTTGTTCTCCACGCCCAGTACCTCGTAGTAGAGATTGTTGCCATTGATCTCAGCGAACATTCTGTCTCCAACAGCCGTAATCCGGGGTCTGGGCTCCGGCTTCCGGAGCCCAGACCCCGGATTACGGCTTTTCCGCCAGCCTCGTATAGTTGTCCAGGAAGAGCGCCATCGACTTTTCGAAGTCCAGAATACCCTGCACGGTGCAGTATTCGTTGCTCGAGTGCTGGCGCGAGCCGTGGCCCAGGCCGCCAGTGATGTAGGGGATGCCCAGCACGCGCTCGAAGATCCAGTACGGCGCGGAGCCCAGGTTGATCGGCTCAACCTTGGTGCGAAAGCCAAGCTGCTTGTAGGTCTGGAGCATGGCCTGGACAACCGGCTGGTCTATGGACACCTTCGACCAGTAGTACTTGTTCATGACATTCATCTTGATGTCGGCGTAGCCGTGATCGTCGAGATGCTTGCGGATGGAGGCCACGACCTTCTCGGGATCCATGTTGGGCACCATGCGCACGTCCATCTTGACGGCGGCTTCGTGCGGCAACAGGGTCTTCGTGCCTGGCCCGGTATAGCCGCTCCACATGCCGTCGATGTTGAGCGTTGGCGTCGAAAACATCTTCTCCCACAGCGCTACGCCGTGCAGCGGATACTTGAACTTCTTGACATCCTGGAACTTCAGGTACGACTCCTCATCAAAGAGGTCGATGTTGGCCGCAATCTCCGCCCGTTCGGCGTCCGAGATAGCGATTGCCCCATCGCCCAGCCCCTTGATCAAGATGCGGTCGTCCTCGCCGGTCATCGTCGCCAGCGCCTGGATCAGCCGCCAGGCCGGGTTGTGCACGCCGGCAGCGATCGAGCCGTGGATGCCGCGCGTGGTCGGGCCGCCCCAGTCGCCGCCGGTGCAGGTCAACTCGAAGTACAGGATACCCTTCGTGCCCAGCCACATATAAGGGCGCAACTCCTCATCCTGCTGGAAGAAGGGGAAGAGGCAGGCCTCAGCATCCTTGAAGAGATCTTTGTTCTCAGGCACAAACTTGTTGAAAGCGCGCGACCCCATCTCCTCTTCGCCCTCGACCACGAAGATCAGATTGACCGGCAGCTTGCCGCGCACGGCCTCGATGGCATGCAATGTGCGGAAGAAGGCAGCAGTGGGGCCTTTGGTGTTGACAGCGCCACGGTTGATGATCGACTTGCCATACTTGGGGAGGTCAACGATTTCGGCGGCAAAGGGCGGGGTTGTCCAACCTGGCTCATCGGCCGGCATGACGTCGTACATGCTATAGTACAAGAGGGTGTGCTCAGCGCCCTGGTCGAGGCGGCCATAGACCAGCGGGTGGTGGCCTTCAAGGGTAACAATTCGAGCTGTGCCGCCCAATTCAGTGATCATTTGCGCCGTCATAGCGGCGGTTTCTTTGATCCCTTCGCCGGTGTAGCTAATCGATGGCTGGCGCAGGTAGGTGCGCACGGCCTCCAGGTCCTCGGGGAAGTGCTGTTCCAGATAGGTCAATACATCCATGTCACATCTCCACAATGAGTTTTTGCAACGGACTTTGTATGTGTCCGCCAATCTCATTACTACTACAGTGCATCCGTCAGGACGGCCTTTTTACCGCCGAGACACGCCCTCGCTGGAAAAAGTACGGTAGTAGTATCTTGCGCCTCAGTACCAGGCGCGAATCAGTGTGCCGGGGTCCAGCTTGGCCGGTGCGTTGGCAGCCTGCGCAGCATAGCCCAGCGGCAAAACAGCCAGCGGCGGAATCAACTCAGGCAATTTGAGCAGGTTCATCAGCGCCACCATGTCATAGCCACCGATCCAGCAACTGGCCAGGCCGAGCGCCGTTGCAGCCAACAGCATGTTCTCGATCGCCGCCGACGTATCCTGATAGAGCAGCTTGTGGGCATGCTCCCAGCCATAGCGGGCGGCGCAGCGCTGCACATTGCCGCAGACAACAATGAGAAGCGGGGCTTCGAGCAGCCACGCCTGCGGCTGGCCGTTGAGCCACGAGTTGCCACGATAGGTTGTCTTGACGATCTCTGCTTTCAGCATCTGGTCTTTCTGGATAACAACGAACTCCCACGGCTGCTTGTTGCCTGCCGTGGGGGCCATCATACCAGCTTGCAGAACCCTGTTGATCAGATCATCGGCGGGCATGTCGGGCTTGTACGACCGTACGCTGCGCCGGGCAGCAACCACATCAAAGAAATCCATATCCCTCTCACCCTGCCCTCGCCCTGACGGGGCGAGAGTGTTTGGCGTCCCTATTATACATGCAACCAGCATTCTACGCTATGCCCGCGCTCATTCGTAACAGCGGGAGGAGCTTCCTTGCTGCAGCGATCCATCGCCATCGGGCAGCGGGGATGGAAGCGGCAGCCAGATGGCACGTGCGCCGCCGACGGAATCATGTCCTTGATCAGCGGTTCCTTGCGCAAGGCATTGGGGTCGGGGATCAGCACGGCCGCGATCAGCGCCTGGGTATAGGGATGCAACGGGTTATCGATGACATCATCGGTCGGGCCGGTCTCCACGATGCGCCCCAGGTACATGATGGCCGTGCGCTGGCACATATACTGGATCAAAGAGAGATCATGTGAGATGTAAACCACGGCCAAATTGAACTGCCGGGCCAGCCCCTTCATCAGATTGAGCACACTCGCCCGCACCGACACATCGAGCATCGACACTGGCTCATCCGCGACAACGAAAGAGGGACCCAGAACCATGGCTCGGGCCAGCACCACCCGCTGCAACTGCCCACCGCTCATCTGATGCGGATACTTGTGCAGAAACGTCCCGGCCGGCGTCAGGTTGACCGACTCGAGCGCCTGCACTACCCGATCGCGCCCCTTGCTCCCGCCATTCAGCTTGTGGATGATGAGTGGTTCCATGATGGCGCGCTCGATCGTGAAGCGCGGATTGAGCGCTTCATAGGGATTCTGGAAGACCAGTTGGGCCTGGCGACGAAAAGCAGTCAAGGCGCTGCCCTTCAAGGACGAGACATCCTGGCCATTGAAGAGCACCTGCCCGGCTGTAGGAGCGATCAGACGCAAGAGCAGCCTACCCGTTGTCGTCTTGCCGCAGCCGCTCTCGCCAGCCAATCCCAGCGCCTCTCCCTTGCGCACGTGTAGCGAGACGCCGTCGACAGCGTGCAGCATACGCTCTGAGCCACCCAGGAACGACGATAGAGCGCCACCTCGCACCGCATAGTATTTCTTCACATCGCGTAGCTCGACAACCGGCGCGGCGGCCGGACTTACACTGCTATGTTCTGCCATATTCTCGCATCCTGAGCTTGCGTTCTCAAAAAATCCGCTTCGTTCATGCGGTGACATGCGACCATGTGGCCGCTCTCCATTTCCTTGCTCGGCGGCTCGTCTTTGCGGCACACGTCCAGGGCAAACGGGCAGCGCGGCGCAAAGCGACAACCAACCGGTGGGTGAATCAGGCTGGGCAGAGCGCCTTCGATCGACACCAACGACTTTGGCTCTCGCAGATTAGGGAAGGCGCGTTCCAGACCGATCGTGTAGGGATGGACAGAATGCTTGAAGATCGTTGCGACCGGGCCAGACTCCACCACCTTGCCCGCGTACATGACCACCACATCCTGGCATGTCTGCGCCACTACCGACATATCGTGCGTGATCATGATAACCGAGATCGCGAGCCGTTCCTGCAAGTCCCGGATCGTTTTCAGCACCTGTTCCTGGACGATCACGTCGAGCGCCGTAACAGGCTCATCGGCAATGACCAGCGAGGGGTGCAGCGCCAACGCCATGGCAATGACCGCACGCTGCTTCATGCCCCCGCTCAACTCATGGGGATAATTGCGCAGGCGTTCAGCATCCAGGCCGACCAGCGCAAAAAGCTCTCTGGCCCGTTGCAGTGCGTCCCTCTTCGACAGGCCGCCGCGTTCGCACAAGACCTCAAGCATCTGCGACTCAAGCCGGTACACCGGATCAAGCGAGTGCATCGATGACTGGGGAATCATCGAAATCTGCCGCCAGCGCAGCTCGCGCATCTGCTTCTCGGGTAAGGTTAGAAGGTCCTGCCCCTTGAAGAGCATTTGGCCGCTGTCCAGGCTCATGTTGCGCGGCATCACGCGGATGACTGCGCGGCCGATGGTCGTCTTGCCGCACCCACTTTCACCGATCAGCCCCAGGCTCTTGCCCTCTGTCACAGAAAAACTCACGCCGTCAACCGCAGTCGCCAGTCCTGCCGTGGTGCGGTACGTAGCTTTGAGATTCTTCACATCGAGAAGTATACCCATCTCACTGCTCCCTCAGGCGCGGGAACAGCATCTCTTCGGTTCCACGTCCGATAAAGAAACCCGCCATGACCATCGCCATGATGCACAGACCGGGGGGAATGATCCAGGCCCAGGCGCCGCGCGTCATCGCCTGCGAATTGTACGCATCCTGCAGCATGAACCCCCAACTTATCACTTTGGGATCGCCAAAGCCCAGGAAACTCACGCTGGCCTCAGTCAGAATGGCCCAGCCCATTGCCAGTGAGCCATACAGGAACGAAAGCGGCAGCACATTGGGGGCGACGTAGACGAAGAGGATACGCCAGGCGCTTGCGCCGGCTACCCGGGCTGCCTCGATGTAGTCGCGCTCTTTGACCACCAGCACCTGCGAACGGATGACGCGGGCGGTGTTGCACCAGAAGAGCAGACTCATGGCCAGCACAACATTCCAGATACTCGGTTTGAGGAAAGCAACGAGCACGACAACGAAAGGCAGAAACGGGATGCCAAAAGCGACGTCGGCCAGACGCATGAGGAGACTATCGACCCATCCGCCAAAATAGCCGGAGATCAGGCCGACGATGGTGCCGATCGCGACGACGATAAACGCCGCCAGGAAACCGACGACGACCGCCGGCCGGGCGCCATAAAGGAGCTGCGAAAAGATATCACGCCCCATGCTCGTCGTTCCCAACACGAAGCGGCCAGATGGCTCCTGATTCATAAGCCACGCGCCGGTGGTTGCGTCTTTGATGATCAACTGCGGGTCATTCGGCGCCAAGAGGGGACCAATAATGGCAAAGATCACCGCTATCAGATAGATGATAACCCCCACTGTGGCCATGCGGTCGCGGCGCATACCGGTCCACAATGCACTCCAGGAGCCGGGAGCCGCGGCGGTCGCTGCGATCGCGGCGGCCGGGGCTGCTTGTGGTAGGTCCGTACCCGCAACATCGATGCTCATGATGTTGTCTCCTTTGAGGAACGTCCCACCCGAGGATCAAGGGCGTAATAGAGGAGGTCGGCGACAAGGTTCAAGAAGACCATCAGGGCAGCCAGCACGAAGAAAGCGCCCTGCGCCAGGGGGTAGTCGCGGTTGGCGACAGCCCGCACCAGCATACGGCCCAGGCCAGGCCAACTGAAGATCGTCTCCACCACCACGTCGCCGCCGATCGTATAGCCAATGCCCAACGCCATAGCCGTGGCGACAGGCAGGAGCGCGTTACGGGCCGCATGGCGCAGCACGACTCGCCACTCGCTGATACCTTTCATGCGAGCCATGGTCACGAAGTCTTCTTCCAGTACGTCGAGCATATTGCTGCGCATAAGCAGCAATGGCAGTCCCTGCAGATAAAAGGCCATCGTCAGAGCCGGCAGAACAAGGTGCTTCCAGAAATCCCGACTGAAGAACTGGTGCAAGAAGTCCGGATAGATGACGCCGGGGCTGGTTGCGCCGGATGCAGGGAACCAGTGGAGCCGGAAGGCAAAGAGCGTCAAGAGGAGCATGCCGACCCAGAACTCAGGCGCTGAACGGGAGATCAACGTGTAGATGATCCCGGCGCCTTCGACGCGTGAACCGCGCCGCCAGGCAAGCACTGTGCCCGCCACCACCCCGAAAGAATAGGCGATCAGCAGGGGAATGACAGTCAGCATCAGGGTGTTGGGCAGTAATTCTCCCATCAACTCGGCAACAGGTTTCTTGTAGAAGAATGAGCGGCCCAGATCGCCGCGTGCAAGGTTGACCATGTAGGTGACATACTGAACGGGTAGTGGCTTGTCCAATCCAAAGGACTTGATTATCGCGTCCTGCTGTTCTGCGGTGAAGGTCGGGCTGATGTATGCGACAAGTGGACTACCCGGCATAAATCGGAACATAAAGAACAAGATGGTCGCAATGACAAACAAGACCAGCAGGCGTTCGCCCAGGCGTGTGGCTATGACGCGTACAGTCCGCCAAAGTGTCATGATCAACTCCCCTTACAGCCAGCAACGGCCGCCCCACATGCACAAAGGGCACGCACGAGGGATTCTGGCCAACGCTTCCAGGACGCCCGTCGGCCAGGCAGCACACCCGGCATATCTGTTCACTGCAGTCTCTTGATAGACGCCAAACCATAGGGGCGCTGCTTGCTGCGCCTATCTGAGTGGTCTCTGCCGCGTGCGTCTGGCGCAGCAAGCAGCGCCCCTACGGTTTCACTATGTGCTGTGACAGTTTCCATCGGGCAGGGATCGCTTGTGGAGCCGCGCCAGGGGGTTTGCAGCGGTGCGTGATGAGATGTCCCTGACGCGGCTCGGCATCTCCTGCCTGCGTCGGCAAGAGCGGAACAGGCAACTACGACTTCAGAGTTTCGGTCTTGCCCGCGGGGTACATCAACTTTCCCGCGGCGTCCCACTCATACCCCTTGGACTTGAGCAGATCCTTGGCAGCCTTAACGTCAACCACCCAGGGCTTCATCTTGTCGTTGTACCAGGCCTTCATGCTGGGAGCAATGATGCTGTTGGCGGCCACAGCGCGGGTCTTGTAGATACCATTGACGATACCCTGCTTGTCAATGACCATGGCCAGAGCCTGACGGAAGGTGACGTCATCGAATGGCGGTCTGCGATTGTTGAGCGCCAGGAAGCGTGAACCAAGCTCGACAGTGGAGACGACGGCGAGTTTGGCGTCCTTCTTGACCTCAGACAGGAGCAGGTCAGGCGCGCCGGCGTAGAAGCTGATGAAGTTGAGCTCGCCGGAGTGCATCATGCCCAGCACGGCTTCAGGGTTAGCGACGAAACGCAGCACCCAGCGGCGCATCTTGGGGGCATTGAAGTGCTCGGTGTTGGCTTCCAGTGTGACTTCCTCGGACTGCTTCCAGGCCACAAACTTGAACGGGCCGGAACCGATGGGCGTCTTTTCCTGCTGCTTCTCGGCGTTGTCCGGCTTGCCTTCCAGGCCCTTGAGGATGGGTTCCCAGATGTGCTTGGGGACAAGGTTGATCTTGGACAGCGAGGCTGTTTCGAACGGAACGTATCCTGTCTTGAGGACAATGCGGCAGGTATTGGCGCCAGTCTTGGTGATCGTGTCGATGCGGGAGACAAAGGGCTTGTACATCGGCACTTTGTCGCCCATTGGCGTCTGATAGGAGAAGACCACGTCATCGATCGTGACCGGGTTGCCGTCGTGCCACTTCATGCCCTGGCGCAGGGTGATATCGACAGTCTTGGGATCGGCCCACACAACTTTCTCGGCTGCCCACGGCTTGGGCAAGCCATCAGTTCCCACGCGCATCAGGCGGTCCCAGATCAGTTCGGTGATCCAGGAGTCGGTGCCGCCGGAGATGTAGAGAGGGTTAATGGCATTGATATTCGGCCCGCTGACGAGCACCATGTCCTTCACGTCACCCTTGGGCTTGGCGCCGACGAATGTCCAGAAGTTCTTGGCGCCGATGCCGGCCTGATCAAGGATAGAGGTCGGTTCCCAAACGTTGGAGTTGTAGACGTAGTCCATCATCTGGTGGACATAGTTGACGTACGGTTGGTCGTTGTTCAGGAAGTCCTGGCACTGCTTCACCAGGGCGGCGCGCTTGGCCGGATCGGTCTCGGCGCGCTGAGCTTCGGCGACCTTCTCATACTCAGGGTTGATATAGCCGACGAAGTTGTAGCCGTCCTTGATCGTGGATTGAACAAACAGGTTGTAGAGCAGCTCGTCGGGGTCAGAGCGCTCGGCGCGGCCGACCATCTGCCACATGGTGAAATCCCACTGGTCGCGCTTGTACCAGACCAGGTCCGCCTGCTGCTCCCACGGCATAGCCTGCACATCAACATCGACGCCGAGTTGTTTGATGGCTTCGACGGTGTACTTCGCCATTTCGTACTCTTTGGCGTCGGAGCCGTTGTCCTGGGACACCAGCATGAGCTTGCGGATGATACGCGCCTTGGGATCGGCTGCCGGCGCCTTGGTGGCCGTGGCAGCGGCAGCAGGTGCTGCGGTCGCAGCGGCGGCGGCGGGCTTGGTGGCCGTCGGCGGCACAGCGGTCGCGGTCGGTGTTGCGCCACAGGCCGATAGAGCAACGGCGCCGGTGAAGGCTGCTGCTGTCGCCAGGAACTGGCGTCTGGTCAATTTCTTTCCGTCCAACATTTTGCTTCCTTCCTTTGTTTTTTGTGGGCCAACTGAGGAAGCGAGCCGTGATTGGCACGCTTGTTGCACCCGGATGGATAAATACGATTGATTGAACCTGTCGAGCACGCAGACCTATTGGCTCACGTTCTAGTACAGTCTCCATTCTCCTTTCTCCCCCTCTTCCTTTTTGGGGGATCATTGTAGGGCAGGTTTCTTACCTGCCACGTACTGCCCGGCCATGAGACGCGTCGTCAGGTATGGAAACCTGACCTACAAGGTAGCCAACTTCACCTCACGCTCGGCCTGGCGCAGGGCATCCAACAGGCGGTTCTGCCCGCGCACCAGATGAGCAACGGTGAAGTGGGCGATGTCGGAATCGGGCGAAAGATCGGCCAGCGTCCGCGCCGGCGCCAGGTCGGGCAGTGCGCGCATCGGCGAGGCGGGATCGTGGCGGAAGCGGCCCTCACGACCAAAGTTGATGGGAATCAAGAGGCGGGCCAGGCGCATGATCGCCTCGTTGCAGCGCGCACACATCGCCTCATCGCCCGACTCAACAGCCCTGGCAGCCAACTCATAGAAGCTCTCGACGGCCTGGCCAAACAGAGCGATCTCAGCCTGGGCCGGCGAGAAGTCGAAGCGCCCGGACGCAGCGCGGGCATACGTGTCCACAGTCTGCGCAAAGTCCCTGGCGACAGCGCCGAAGTCGAAGGGGAAGACATCGGCATTGGCCGTCCGGCCCAGGGTCGTGATGTAGACCTTGATGTCGCGCAGCAGGTTATCCTTGTCGGCGATAGCAATGGTATCGTCTTCGCTGTGCCATTCGATATTGCCGCCACAGCCGCCGACGGAGTAGTAGCCTTTTTCCTTCATGAGCTTCTCTGACATCGTTGACAGGAGCATGAAGTATGAGCTAATACCGATATTATTGAAGGAGTAGTCACCTGCCCGATGCGGGCGCCCGCCGGAAGCCGTCAGCCCGGTCACGTCCTTGATTGCTTCGCTGGCGAACTGCGCCGTCTCCGCCATCAAACATTGCCGCTCATAGGAGTCAGCAAAGCGGCAGCCGGGCGAATCGATGTTCACCTGGGCAATACAGTTTTCGCTCAAGTCAAGCGCGAAGTTGTCGGAGTACCAGGTCGAGCCGGCATAGCGGCCGGTCGAGTGGCCTGGCCACCAGGCGATGCGGATGCTGCGCCGCAGGTGGGCGCGCTGCGTCCAGAAAACGCGCGCCAACTCCAGACAGGCGGCATTGCCGACAGCATTGTCGCCGCCGCCGGCGCCCCACGAGTCCAGGTGTCCGTGCGCGAGGATGAACTTCTCCGGTTCCTCCGTGCCCTTGATCTCGGCTACAAGCAAGGGAACCTTCTTCCAACCGTGATCGGACAGCGAGTGCACCGTGAGGTTGAGCCGTCCGGCGCGTGCAAGCTTGACGAGCACATCGCCGTCGGCGCGGTTGGTGGCGAGAACAGGCGTGTTGGGCACGCGCGCCATCGAGTCCAGGTCGGGCATGCCCCACACTGTTGTAGCAATACCCCAGTGGATGCGCTCGCCCGGGTTGACGTAGATCTGCGCAATGGCGCCGCGCTCCTCGTAGTCCCAGGCGCACTCCGGATTGGCCAGCCCCTCGGTCAGCACGATCTTGCCGCGCACATCGTACTTGCGCGGCGCATAATCGTGATCGGTAGTATATGTCGCAACTTCGTCTTCGTGCTCGGCAGGAACATAGATGACGTCGCCGCTGATGCCACTGGGCGGCGTGTTGGCGGAGAAAGCCTGCGCCTTGGCGCGGAAGATCCGTCCGTCCAACTCGACACGTGCCGATATTGGCACAGAGAGGTACAGCTCCGGCTCGTAGAGATGATACGGAACGTTGAGCGAGTCCAACTGGCGCATGATATAGTCGAACGTCTTGCGCTCCGCGACGCTGCCTGATTCTCGCACCATCGTCGTGGAGTATTCGATGAGCGGCCAGGCGACATCGAGCGACGCCTCCGCCAGCATGGCCTTTTCAGCCGGCGAACCAGCAAACTTGTTACGGACCTTCACCATGTATCTGTGCTCCATCCATATCCCGATTCGTTCTCGCCTGACCTACTGCAATTGTCGGCCTGTCAGAGAGTGTTCCTTGACCGCAGAGACGCGGAGGACGCAGACGTTTTCCCCGCTCCTTGACGCCTATTCTCGGCGATCTCTGCGTCTCTGCGGTGGAAAGGTACCCACGCCTCGGCTCTCCGACTAGCTGCTAGCGGCAGCAGCCGACCTTCTCAAGCCCGGCGGCGATCTTGGGCGGCGTCTGATAGGTGAGCGGGCTGTAGCTGAGATTCATGCTCACCAGCAATTCCGCCATCTTGAGCGCAGCTACCAGGCAATTGACCACAGGTATGTGTAGTTGCTCCTGCAGCCACTCGGAGTAGAAGGACAGGCTGGCGCAGCCCATGACCAGGACATCGGCACGATCCTTCTCGATCGCTTCTTGCGCAACACGCAGCAGGGCATCATATGTGCTTTTCTCGTGCTTGCGTACCTCTAGAACGGGAACCCCGATCGCCTTGACGCTGGCCAGCTTCTCGCTCGTGCCCACCTTGTGCGCCAGTTCATAAGAGGAGCGCACCACACTGTCCAAAATGGTGATGATAGAATAGCGGAAACCCAACATCGAGGCCAACACCATGCCCGACTCGCCGGGGCCGGTGACGGGAATGCGTACAAGCTCGCGCGCTGCATCGAGGCCTGGGTCGCCGGCGCAGCCGGTTATCACGGCCTGGTAGCTCTCTTGCTCGGCCTGTAAGACGCTTTCAATCATGACCGGAATATAGAGATACTCCTCGTACATGGATTCAATCGTCTTCGGGCCATCTTGACGGTCGATGTTGCCGATCTCAAAACCCGGGCCTGCTTTGGACTGCAAGAATGCTCGCCGATCCTCAGCGCCAAGGTAACAAAGCCGAGCCATATGCGCCTCCTCAAATCTGTACTTATCTATGCCCAAAACGCTGTACGCGCAGAAAGCGATGTCGCGCTCTCTGAGCAAGCGCTGCGGGGAACGACATCGTTCAGCGGGTAGAATATGAAAGATGGTCAGGGCCCCTCGTCGTCAGGACGAAGCAAGGGAAGGCTGGACACACAGTGTGAGAGGCACAGGCATCGTGCTGTGCAGGCCTGCGACGGTGGAGTTGAGGCGGCAGCGCCAGAGATCGAGGTTCGACAGTGAACGGAGATACAGCAACTTTGCTGTGCCCAACGATGTACTAATGCAACATTCGATAGCATATTACCATACAAGTGCTGACAATGCAATAAGAAAATGGATGAGAACGGACGGTAAAATGGTGATCCTATCTTGATACCTGTTGGCGGGCGGAGACTTCTGCCCGCCAACAGGTTTCGCTAACGCTTGCTGCGTGCTATGCCTTACTTACCGTCGGTCACCCACCACTCATGAATGTTGCGGTTCAGGTTGAATGTACCGAGCATATGCTTGGCGCCCATGACACGCTTGTTGACGGCGACGGTGCGGTTTGCCCAGTAGAGCGGAATGGTGGGCAGCTCGTCGACGAACAGGTTCTGGAATTCGTTGTAGATCGTCTTGCGGGCAGCCGTGTCGGCTGTGGCCACACCCTTGTCGAGCAGGTCATCCATTGCCTTCACGCTCCAGCCGCCGTTGTTATACTGGCCGCCGGTCTTGTACTGCGAGCTTACATCAGGATCGAGCGAGCCGCCCCAGCCGATGAAGGAGAGATCCCAAGTGTCTTCCTTCTGCTTGGTGCGCAGAGTAGCGAATTCCATCTTCTCGATGCTGACCTTTAGACCAATATCCTGCAAGTTTGCCTGCACCACATCGGCGGAAAGCTCGCGCACCTTGTTTCCGGTTGGCACCATGATCTTGAGCACATAGCTGGTGTCAAACTTGGACTCAGCCAGAAGGGCTTTGGCCTTGGCCGGGTCGTAGGGATACTTGCCTTCGGTGGCTTTCGAGTAGTAGGGCGTGGCCGGGATGATTGGAGCATTGCAGATCATGCCCTCGCCGAGCAGCAGCGAATCAACGATGAGTTTGCGGTTGATGGCGGTGACCACAGCCTGCCGGAAGAGCTTGTTGTTGGTTGGCTTCTTGGCGCGGTAGTTGATGTCGATATACTGGTAGCCAACGTCTACGTAACTGTAGGCATCGATGTTCTTGAGGCCCTTGGCGCGCGCCCAGTCGTCGAGTGGGACCTCGCCGATGCCGCCTCCAGAGGTCATGTCAATCTCGCCCTTCTCGAGTTGCGCGACCAGAGAAGCCGCCGGCACAACTTTCACGATCACCGTGTCCAAGTTGGGCTTGCCCAGGACATAGTCGTCGTTGCGACTGAGCTCAAGGAACTGATCCGTCTGGTACTGCTTGAACTTGAAGGCGCCGGCGCCAACTGGCTTGGTCCAGAAGGCGGCTTTGGCGAAGTCGGCTGGCACAACATCCTTGAGCAGGTGCTTGGGGATGAGGAACACGTTCTGGCCGATGGCTTCCAAAACATACTGTGGATCAGCGGGGCCCTTGAGCGTAATCTGAAGGGTCTGCTTGTCCACGACCTTGACGCCTTCCACGGCCGCTACGCCCTCTGGGCGCTTGGCGTTGGTCAGCCCCTTGATGCTCGCGACGTAGGAGCCGCGGTTGGTCTCGATCTGTGGGTGGGTGATGGCCCAGATGGTGAACTCCACGTCCTCGGCCGAAACGGGCGTGCCGTCATGCCACTTGGCCTTCGGGTTGATTGTGAACGTGTAGGTGGTGAGGTCCTTGCTCACTTCCCACTTCGAGGCAATGCGAGGCTGGAACTCAAGCTTTTCGTTGACAGTCAGCAGCGAGCCAAAGATGATGTCGATCGGATAGATGGCGTAGCTGCTCTTGGCGTTGAGCGCCTGCAGGTTGTCTGGTGGGTTCCACTGTGCAATCGTGACCTTGCCGCCTGTCACGACCTTGGGCCCTGCAGGTGTTGCTGTGGGCGGGACTGCTGTTGGTGGGACAGCGGTGGGCGCTGCTGGCGCTGCGGTCGCGGCTGCGGCTGGCGGCTTGGTCGCCGTCGGTGCGGCTGGAACGGGCGTGTTGGTTGGCGCCGGCGGCTTGGTGGCCGTGGGCGGAACCGGGGTCGCCGTCGGCGTTGCGCCGCAGGCGGCCAGGGTAATGGAGCTGGTGACAAGCGCTGCTGTTGCCAGGAATTGCCGTCTGTTCAACTTCTTACTCGACATCTGTTACCTCCTCCTGTATTTTGGAACTATTGCTGTACTGCTCTCGTGATGACACGCACCATGTGTAACTGCGCGGCCGCTACCGTCTCAGCTTTGGGTCAAGAGCATCGCGCAAGCCATCACCGATGAAGTTGATGCAAAGCACGGAAATGAGAATCATCATGCCGGGCGGCACCCACAGCCACGGCTTCTTCTCCAGAATTGATAGGGACTGCGCAGCGTTCAGCATCTGCCCCCAGCTCGACGTGGGCGGCTGCACGCCCAACCCCAGAAAACTCAGACCCGACTCGCTCAGGATGGCAGATGCAACGCCAAACGTGGCGCCAACGAGAATGGGACCCATGGCATTAGGAATGATGTGGCGCACGATGATGCGCGGCACGGGAACGCCGATAACACGCGCCGCTGTCACAAACTCCTGCACGCGCAGGTGCATAAACTCGGCGCGCACGATGCGCGCAATCTGTGGCCAGCCCAGCAAACCGAGCACAATCATGATATTGCGCAGGCCTGGGCCCAGCACACTTACAAGCACGAGAATCAAGAGCAGATTGGGAAACGAGAGGACTATGTCGGTGAAGCGAGCGATCACCATGTCCACAGAACCGCCAAAATAGCCCGCCACCGCCCCCAGGGTGACGCCAATGGCCATGTAGATGGCAACGGCCACGACGCCAACCGACAGAGAGACGCGTCCGCCATAGATCATCCGGCTCAGGTTGTCGCGCCCGACTTGATCGGTTCCCAGCGGGTGTGCACGTGAAGGCGGCTTGTCGAAAACGGTCGGATCAATCTTGTTTGGGTCGTAGGGTGCAACAATCTGGGCAAAGACGGCGCTCAAGACTATAGCAAGAAAGACGACTGACGAGACGACCGCCAGCCGATGACGCAGAAAACGCCGCACGACAAGTCGCTTGAGTGACGTGGTATAGGGCTGATGGCCATCGCTTTCATAACCTTCGAGCCGGGCAATCTCAACGGCGACAGACGCGTCTGTGTTTGCGACCCTGCCATCGCTCGTGACCGTACCGCTGAGGGTGACGGCATCTTCAGTTGGCATCTTTTCGCTGGCCATGCCTATCCTCCCGAATGCCGAATGCGCGGATCGGCCACGGCGTACCCCACATCCGCTATAAGGTTGCCGGCAGTTACCATGACGGCGGTTAGCAGATTGAGTCCCATAATCGTGGGATAATCGCGGTTGAAGATCGCTTCAATAGCCAGCCGCCCCATGCCGGGCCAGCCGAAGATCTGTTCAGTGATGATCGCTCCTCCGAGCAGCAGAGGAAATTGCAGCCCGGCGAGTGTAATGACCGGCATCAGCGCGTTGCGCAGCGCGTGTGAGAAGATGACAGCACGCTCACGCAGACCCTTGCCGCGTGCCGTCCGCACATAGTCCTGGTGTACAGCTTCAAGCATGCTCGAGCGCGTGTAGCGCATGACAAGTGCAGCCTGATACATGCCCAGGACCGTGCCCGGCAGAATGATGTGTTGCAGCCGGTCAAAGATGTTGGGCTCGATGCCAATGGTCTGCAAACCACCAGTGGGAAACATATCAAGCTTGAGGGAGAAGAAGTATATTAGAATGAGACCAAGAAAGAACGACGGCAGGGACACCCCCAAGTAAGAGATGAATGTCGCGACGTAGTCGAAGGATGAATACTGGCGAACAGCGGCCATTACCCCCACAGGAATGCCTATCAGGTAAGCCATGCCCAGGGCGAAGAGGGCCAAAGTGAGTGTGGGGATGATTCGTTCAGCAAGACGCGTTGACACGGGGCGGCTGTCGCCGAAGGAATAACCGAGGTTGCCGTGCAGCACGCCGTCCAGCCAGCGTATGTACTGGATATGAACGGGCTGATCAAGGCCAAGCGCCTTTTTCTGCAACTGAATCGCTTCCGGCGTCAAACCAGGATCAACCAACATGTCCACAGCATTGCCCGGAGCAAGTGTCATAATGAAGTAGGCAACGACTGTCACCCCCAGCAAGACAGGAATGGAGATGAGCAAGCGTCGAATGATGTACTTCAGCATCGTTCAACTCCTGCCGTGGATAGGAAGAAGAGCAAGAACAATGAACAATATGGCCCCTCCAGATAAGACAATGGGTTCACACTCGACAGGCATAGCGTTCCGCAAAGGGATGCCATTCACCTGCCAGGAAAAAGGTCGCGGCTGTAGCGTCTCTTGCTCAACTTCGAGGAAGACCTGTGGCGCCAAACTGTACGTCAGCGTAGTTCGGCGCTCCCGATGGGCACAACCAATGTACAGCGGGGAATATACAGACTTCCATGTCGGTGAACAGTATAACATGCCGGCATAGGCATGTCAACGTTTTCGCCTGTTTC
>CAYOEZ010000084.1:0-17967 GCA_964402955.1 uncultured Ktedonobacterales bacterium
TAGGGCAATTCCATGACATCGTGTGTGGTGTTGGTCGCCTATTAACACGATACCGCTGGAGTTGCCTGTTGTCAAGGGGCAAGTGCCGTACCCACCGTCGAGATGGTATGCACAGATCTAACGCCCGTCTGTGTGCCCAAGGCTGGCGCCGCAACACCTACTATGGACATGTGTGACCGTTAGGCAGTATGAGAGCGGCTGCGGATTGATGCGGTTGTTGGGCGGCGGCGTGGTACGGTCGTCCCCCTACCGAACCTATGGCGTGCTGAGGACGACGTTCGCGAAGAACGTAGGAAGCACGAAAGCAATATCGGGCCACAGCCTGTGTTTTTCTGATGCCACACCTTGCAGGCGTCCCAAGATTGGCTGACTTCACCGTGCCAGCGCCCAAACCCACTAGGGCCAACTCAGCCTCACTGCTTGTCGATCATCGACAGCCGCTTCGCGATATCTTGCGCTGGAGGCGTGTTCTCTGCACCGCAGTTGTGGTACCATTTCAGTGCCTGTTCATAGTACGCCTTCGCCGCCAAGAGGTCCTCGCTCTCTTCGAGCCAGCGGCCGACCTCAGCGTACGCAGACGCAGCACGCTCTCCTGTCACAGTTGTCAGGATAGCATCAATCCTCGACCACTGCTCCTTCCTCGTGCATTCGTACAACGAGAGATCGTCCATTAAGGCGTCATTCATCTTGCTCACGTACAATGGCTGATTCTTCATTGAGACATCCTGCCCCGAGAGATCCTTCATCGAGGCATGCTGCGAGATATGCTTCGTTGAAGGATCCTTCATGATGGCCAGATGGAGCAACGAGAAGGACGCATGCACATGAGCCAGCCGGGCTTGGATTTCGTACAGCTCCAGATGTGCCTCCTCGAATACCGCTGCTGCTCGCTCACTGTATACCTTACAGTCTTGCCAATTACCTTGCTCAGACGCGATGGATGCGTACACGAAAAGACTCCGCCCGATCAACTCCGGGTCAGCGGTCGCTTGTGCAACGATTTCAAACTCTTTGCATCGGTCTGAAGCACGATCAAGTTGTTGCTGACGCAAGTCCAACCTGCACAGGGCATCAAGCGCCTTCGCTATGATAACGTTGTCCTCGATCTGACGCGCAAGAGACAGCACCGTCTCGAGATGGGAATAGGCACGCTCCGTGTCACCTACCATCAGTTCATAGTCGCTGAGAACCGCCAATATCGTTGCATACCTGCGGTGGTCGAGCGCCCCCAGATTGAGCAGTGGGTAGGCCTGATGGAGCAACGTGCGCGCTGCGTCACCCTTTCCCTGCAAAACCATGGCGCTGGCTAACTGGACTGCTGCAGCACCGAGGACAGTTGGTTCTGAAGAGGCTTGTGCTACCTCGAATGCACGCTCGGCGTATGCTATCGTGTTGGCATGGTCGCCCAACTGCTCGAAAAAGCAAGACAGCGCATGCAAGGAGTTGAAGATGTTAGTCTGATCCACCCGTGTTTGAGCCAACTTGAGACCCCACTGAAGCAACTGGAGATACCACCCGTTCAATGAAGAAGCGTGTGCGTACTCGTAAAGATCGTTGACGAGACTATGGAAGATCTCTTTATGTGCAGTGTGAGACGCCAACCAGTCAAGGGAGAATTGGATGTTGGCCTGCTCCTCGCCGATCGTTTGGAAGTCCCGGTTGTGCGATTGTACCAAGTGGGCGTAATACTGCGCCGCTGTCAGCTCCAACTCCTCCTTATGAGGACCAAGCTTATCTCGTCCAAACAGCCTGACGACAGCGTGGAGCAGATACCGCTGCCCATCGAAGCGGACCAAGGAGCGATCGACCAGGAGAGTCAGCGTCTGCGACACATCTGGCGTGTCTGCGACCGCCGCCGCGGCCTCATAGCCGAAACTGGCGGGGAAGACCGCTAAGCGGGGGAAGACGGTCCACGCTTGCCTAGTCTCGTCGGCTTCGCCAAGCACGTCATACGACAGACTGATGGATAGGTACATGCTGCGGTTGAAGTCGGGGCGGGATGGGTCAACAAGTGTTTTCATCGCTTGCTTGCGCAGGCCCTCGTCAATCACCTGGAGCGGGCACGACGCGCAGAGCGAGGCTGCAATGTCGATGGCACCCGGGTGCATCCCAAGCCGCACGCAACAGATTGTCCGAACAAGCTCATCCACCGCCGGTGAGGCCGCCCGCGGCGGATCATCGAGCCCCGCTACTCTTCGGAAGAGATGTATGGCCTCATCAGGGGATAGCTCGCCCAGTTCATAATTCTCGGCCACACGAGCAGGAAGCCTTCGCCGCGAGGTCACGAGGACCGTCGCCGAGCGACAAACTTGCTGCAGAAACTCAAGGATCTTGCTGAACTCGCTCGCTGCGTCGAGGTTATCCAGGACAAGGAGAGGCTTAAAGCGCTCGATCGCTTCAGCCAGGCGCTTGCGCGTCAGGCGTTGGTTGTTTGACCTCTCGGACTCCACGAGATGCGTCCACAAGTGATTCTCCAACTGGCGTACGGTGCCCCCCGCTTGCTCACGTGCATCCCACCAGAGAACAGCCCGCTTGGTGTCCCACACGCGGTTGGCAGTCACGAGCGCAACGGTCGTCTTGCCGATCCCGGGCGCGCCCTTGATATTCACGATACGACCGACTGAGCTCACACGCTTCATGAGGGTATCAATCTCTGTGGTATGCCCAATGAAATGTATAGACGGCTGCGGCAGCTTCGGAAGCCCAATAAGCAGTTCCGCTGCCTTCCGTTGCTCTTTGTCCCTCTTGTAGGCCTCGTGGTCTTTCTGTACAGCGTCCATGAAATGTGATTTTTCGTCAACAGCGAGCTGCAGTATCTCCGCTATTCTCTTGACCAACTCAAGCGGGATACGTCGCGTTCCATTGAAGTAGAAACGGATGGTGCTCTCATCACAGCCGAGTGCCTCTGCCAGGTGTGCCTTGTCCACACCCTGACTGGCACTTAACCGTTGCAGGAGAGGACCGCCATAGGGGCCTGGCGATGACTCCATGTCAATGCTCCTGTTTGCCAATGATGGCAGCAACTGGCGGGGGCAACTGTCCGGTCTTGTCCGGTTTGTCCGCCCGTCCATGGGATGATCATGGTGTATATTCCTACATGACGATATCTTCGACGAGACGTTCCAGGGAAGAGTCGTGTCCGTTGTGTGCGCGTTGTGTTCGTCGCATCAGGGTCCGACTGCTAGACTGCCGGTGAAGTTGAGGAACAGCCAATGGACAGGCGACGGTTGGTGACGTCCCATAGTCGCCATTGTAGCCTGATCCGGGATTGGCGTCAAGATGGCGAGCGGATCGACGCGGCGAGCCGGGCGCTGCTGACCAAGGGGAACTTGGGGCAACGTTGACGGCAGATGCCGGACAACGATCCGTGCTGCTAGCTGGTCCACTTCACAACTCAATACTCTTCAAGGAGGGGATATGAATGTCAGGTAATGATCTTGTTACATTGGGAGCGGCGTTCTTGCTGTTCGTGGGGATCGTGTGCGTGTTGCTCTACTGCTGTATCGAGGCAATAGTGAACAGCCCTGAGTGGAAGACCTTCCTGGTGGGTCTCAAGCGCGACGTCACCAGGCAGAAGATGGCAGAAAACAACGCGCGCGCAGCGAAGGACATGGAGACCGCGGCGAAACAGGCGGCGGTCAGATTCCGACGTTTTGCCGACGATATGCGTCGATCCGATCAAAAAGCAAGGGGTAGGTAGACATGGATGAAGCAAAGCTCCTACGACTTCAGAAGCTGCTCCGCCAGCGAAACGGTGCAGAGGAGTACCAGCGGTTGCGCCAGACCATACCGGTGACAAAGAGACGAGAAGAGGACTTCCTGGTCTCCTGTGTCGAAGCGGCACCGCACCGCCGTCGCGCATCGATCTTCAGTCCCAAGCGCAGTTCAGTGGCTATTCCACAGCGTAGTCCGTGGCTTACGGACGACCTATCTGATGCCAAGCAGCAAGCCAACAAGGAGGAGAGTCATGGCAGTAACGTATAGTCCGCCGGCGCAAGATGGGCCTGGCGCAGTTCGTGGTAAGGAATTGTGGTTGATCGATGACAGAAACAAGAGCCCCATGGCGATGCTACAGGCCACGGTAGAAGGGCGCCGGCTGGGGCGCGACGTCGTTGTCCGGATGGCAGAGGTGGCTGCCGTCGCTGGGCTGAGCGCTGAGGTTATGCGCAACGCCGAGCACCTGGTCACCGTTGCTCTTCAGGCAGAGAGGTCGTATGCGGCATCTATCCTCGCTAGTGTCAACCGCTCCGACCTGCCGCTCACTGTCAGGCAAGAGTTGGCGAATGGCGCTCAAGACTTCAATGATAACCTGCACAGAGAACTGCTAGCGATCTTCTTGGGGGCGATGGGGGCGCAGGGAGGCATGGCTAGGCAATCCTTCGATACGAACCGCCCGCTAACGCTTGCCGATCTCCTGCAGTAGTCTGGGGGTGCAACATGGCTCATGACGACGATGCGTTGGGTACAATCATCTGCGCTGGTGTGATGATCTTTGGCATGGCAATGATCGCGGCCGTCCTAGAATGGCAAGCCCGGAAAGATGAAGAGCGACGGCAAGAAGATAGTATGATTCTGGATGTTCTGTTGAATGAGGATGCCGGAAATGTGCTGGGGGACAGCGACCTGGCCTTCTCCTTTACCGATCCGATTGGGCCATCCGCCGACGACGCGGCTGTCCTCAAGAGCCTGCTCGCCGGCGTTGATGTCGGTGCGTTCTGAGTACGGAGGTCGAGTACGGAGGTCTGTCGGAGGTCATCGCTGATCTCCGTACTCTCTGCCTAGGGGTATTGCCAATTCGTTTTTGGGAAAAGGGATGCACAAGCGATTGCGCTTAACTGAGAGGCGAAAGCAGGTTCTGAGCAACGTGGCCTGCCTCGAGTGGGTATCTGTGGATTCTCTGGCCCGTCTTGATGGCACGAAACCTGGCCAGCGTAACTACTACCTGGAGAAGTATCTGCCCCGACTGGTACAGAGCGGCGCCCTCTATGCCAAACGGTGGGGACGGCAACTCGTCTATCGCCTACCGAAGTACGGCGTCCAGCGCAACCCAAAGGTGGAGCATGCGCTGCTGGCCGGTCAGGTCGCCGTTCGTCTTGTCTGCTGTGAACAGGTACGCGGGGGCGCGCTGCTGGCTCGTCGCCGGTTCGTGGATGATGGTCTGCCGCAGGTGCCCGATGCCGGCGTGCTTCTGCCGGCGGCCAACGGCACGCACCTCTTCCTGGTCGAGTATCAGTCGCCGCGCGAGGCGGAGCGCACCACCGCCGACAAGATCGTCGGCTACCAGTTGTGCAGCCAGAGGATGCGGGAGCATTTCGCCGTGTCCGGCGTGTGGGTTGTCTTCATCCTGGACATCCTGCGCCAGCGGGCTGAGGAGATCGCCCGGCGCCACGGCGATGGCTGGCCGCTCTTCTACTTCTGTGACCGCGAGACGTTCATGGATTGTGACTGGCGGCAGGTCCTTCAGGCGCCCATCTTTTTCTGGAGCGCGGCTCCGGGTACGTACGGACTGGTTGCTGGCCGTGTGTAGAGACCAAGCAATGGTTGTCAGGAGTCGAGTGTGTCCTTGGCGCGTATTGATGGTTTGGCTGGCGTCCGCATCCACGACGCGGCCCGGACCTTGGGGGTGCGTGTGGTGGGCGAGCCCGGCTCGGGCAAGAGCGTGCTGTTGGCTCTTTGTTTCTGCTTTCTGGATTTTGTACGCGGCCTGCCGGTCATCATCTGGGATTTCAATGGCAACCTGATTGATGTGTTGTGGAAGCTGATCCTGGATCAGGGACAGCGGACGGTCGAAGCCATGCAGGAGCGTATCCGTTATGTGGCCGTCAACCACCCAGACTATGCCTATGGCCTCCCTTTCTATCATTGGGAGCAGGGCGACGACGCCTTTACGGTGGCGCAGCGCCCGCTTGAGGTTTTCCTCAAGCTGAGTCCCAGCCTGAAAGAGGCGTCGATACTAGGCGAGGCGAGCTTGCTGCAAGTCGGCAGCGCCGTCGGCCAACTATGCGCCAGCATGAGCGACGGCAACCAGGGCATCTGGCAGATTACCGAAGGGCTCGATGCTCTTCTTCACTATAACGATTCCCTGTGGAAGGGCATCATGACTCAGGTTGAGCCGGCCGTCCCGGATGCTGTCCGCTTCTTCCGGGAGAGCTATGGTCAGTGGGATCGGGAGACGCAGCGCAACCGGCGCTGGGCCTTCGAGGGCCGCTGCTGGCCCTATCTGAGCTCCCGCACTTTACGGGCAATGGTCGGGCAAGCGAAACCGAGCATCAGTTGGAACGAGGTATTGGCCAAGGGGTTGTGCGTGATGTACGACTTCCGGCATGTCCATGATGCGGCAGTGCGGGACGCGCTGAGCCTTATGTTGATGGAATCAGTGACCGAATTTGTCGAAAGGCGCGGCGTCCATGCCCGCTCGCCGCTCACCATCGTCTTCGACGAGATGCCGGTGTTACTAGAGAACCCGGCGGTCGAGCCGGACCTGCGGCGCCTGATCAACCGCTACCGGGCGATGAAGGTCTGGCCCGTCGTGGCCCATCAATCTCTAAACCAGATCTCTCCGGAATTGCGGCAATCCATGTGGTCGTTCGGCAACCAAATCATCGGCAAGCAACTGAATATCGACGACTGTCTCGAAGTCGTACGCAATCTGATCGCGATGGACCCCTATCGTATCAAGTGGCCAGCCCAGCGCGAGGATCAGATGCCGGTGGGGATGCCCACCCAGGATCAGGAACGAGAACTGGCTGCCTGGCTGCAGCGGCGGGCCGGCCGGCAGTTCCTGGTGCGCCGCTACTATGACGAGGAGACCCCGGACCCGTCCGTCCGTTTCATCGCCCGCACACCGGACGTTGGAGCACTAGAGCGAGTGTCCGTCGACCAGGTTGAAGCTGCAAAAGAAACCAACCTGAAGCTGTTTGCTCGTCCGATCGATGACGTCCTGCGGGAGATCGCGGCGCGTCTGCCCAAGCGGGTGACGCCGCAGCAGGATCGTCCCCAACTCTCGGCTGATCGCCCTGAGTGATCAGGGTGTGAGGCACTCTGGGAAACCAGAGAAGAAAGGAGGTGAGGTTGTGTGCAAGGCTCCAAAACGACGCCAAGCCGCTGGCAGCAGCGCGCTCGAGAGCTCTTCACGTGGGCCTGGTGGAAGACCATCCTGGTGGATGCCCTGCGTGAGCTGTTCTTTGGCAGGAGACCCAAGCAAAAGTATCATGCTTACTGGGTCTGGTCCCAGCGCTGGGGTTCCTGGGAATACCGCATAACAGCGGAGGGGTTTGATCTACCCCTACCCCCAAGTCGCCCTGAGTTCCCTGAGCAAGCGGCCTAAGGTCGCCGGCGGAAGGAGTCGAGGAAGCCAAGCAGCAACCTCCCTCCTTTCGCCCTTATCACCATGATTGGGGCGAAAATGGGAACAGTCAAGAGGTAACCAGTGTTGAAGTGGTCGACCGCCCTGTGCGTGAGGAGAAAGAATTGCGTTTTCGTCCCTACGACAGCGGCTTTCACAGTGCCAATCTACCTCCTTAGCCGGAGGTTGTGCGGTGAGCCTCGTGACAACACGTGGCAATAGAGGGGAGGGGGGCTCTCGAGGAAAGGAGGTGATGACAAAATGTCAGAACCAGCACGACCGGCCAACGGGAGCCCAGCCACGCCAGTGTATGATCCTCGCAAGATCAGCAGGGTGAGACTCTTCCGCGATATGAAGAGCCTCTGGGTGTGGTATGAGGACCTTGGGGTGTGGAGACGGTTTATGATCGTCGAGCTCTCCTAGCCTCGCCGATCCCCCCTCCCTTCCCCCTTATGCATCTATTGTAGCACGTCGTGCAAGTAGTCGACAGATATGGAGTCAGACATCATGTTGAAACGCGTTGGGCAGTTCCTCGATGACACCTTACTAATCGTGTTGCTCGTGGCCACCGTTGGTCACATTGCGGCTTTCATGCAAACGTACGAGGAGCCATCCTTCCGGTGGGCTGCGTGGCTACAAGCGGTTGGCATCGACCTGGCCACGCTGCGAGCATCGTACTTGTACAAGATCTATGGCACTGGTCAAGCCCGATCCATTGCGCTTGTGGCCGTGGTCTTTTTTTCCGTCTGCAGTGCCATCCTGAACTTTGCCTACTACGTCAGGGCTGGCGCCGATATTCTGATTGCTGTCCCTATGGCCGCCTTCTTCCCTGTGGCGATCACGATCCTCTCGTATCTGCGCGGCGCACAGGATATGTCGGCCGAGCGGCGGGACAGACGGCTGGCTGGACGGACGGGTGGACAGATCGGGACGTCCGAGTCTCACACTGTCCAGTCATTGGACGACATTGGACGGACCTTGCCTGAGGGGCGGACAGAACAAAGAGCGGCTGTCGGCCAGCTCAGAGCCCAGGGTTTGACTTTGCGGGAGATCAGCGACCAAACCGGCGTGCCCAAGTCGACGATCAGCGTGTGGCTACGCAAAGCAGAGCAAGCGGAGGGCAACGATGGGGCTACCGGCGGCTGATCAACGTTTGTCTCCGTACCTGTGCCGCTGGTGCCGCAATGGGCGCTCGTTGAACGAGGCGCACGAGAACTGCCTGGCCGGCGGCAAGTTTGACCGCTTCTGGCCTGTCGCTGACGCCGTCATCAGCGACGTCCCGCCTTTCCCTGTCCATGACATGGCCACTGGCAAGATGTCGCCGTACGAAACACGAGTCATCGTCTACTTCTACCTGTGGCTGATCGCCAAGCAGTACCAGGAGGAACCAGTCAGGGCAATCAGAGTCACATCTGGACTCAGTGGGGAGCAGGAGAATGGGTAGGAAGCAAGCGACGTCGATGCCGAGAATCACGCCGTATCAGGTAAGGGATTGTCTGAAGGACATCCACCACGGCACAGCTATTCACGATAGCCCGTTGCTGCGGCTACCGATGGTCACGAAGCTTGCAGCGCAGAAGTACCGCGGGTCGTACTGGAGCCAATCTCACGCCCTGCGCGATATCATCGTGGACATCTGCCGCCAGCTCAGCATGGATGACCACTTGGGGCGCCGAGCACACCGGGCTGCGACGTTCCTCAAGGTATACGTTCTGGACGAGCAGAGCGTCGCCCAGGCGGCCCGTACCCTTGGCGTTTATCGCACCACCGTCTACGAATACGTCATGCCGGATGCATATGCTCTGATTGCCGATGAGTTGCAGCGTTACTGTTGAGGAGACAGACGCTGCGCATAAGGGAAGATCTCTTGGAACTCGGAATCGAAGGAGGAAACATCATGACTACCGCTGAAGGGGAGCATCGCTCCGATCGATCAAAGCTGGATGCAGACGAGCCGACGGTGACGAATGGGCGTTGCTTGGTGCTCTTGCCCGACGGAAGGAGCAAGACTGATGCTGAGATGCATGACCGGACAACAGTCTGTCGACGTGATGTCGCTGAACACCTACCCCGAGACACGGAGTTGCCCGAGGATCTAGCGGGCAGCCTGCAACGCCAGGCCATGACAAGTGGGCAGGCTCTGGTCGAGGAGCGTATCCTACTCTTCGAACAAGAAATACTCACGATTCTGAAGGGCCTGAGTTGCATGTCACCAGGGACTGATCCTTGGACGGATCCAGAGGACTTTCTCAGACTCCTGGCGCGCCTTGGGTAACAGGAACTGGCGGAATTCATGAGAAGACAAGGCTGTCGAGGAAACAGTAGCCGAATCTCATATACGAAGGGAGGGAGACATCAATGATGCAGCATGACTTGGTCTCACGGTTGAGGAACCCGACCCGCAGAGATGCTCAGACGATTCGAGAGTTACGGGAACACGCACTACGGTTCGGCGACCAAAGCCTGCAGAAAGCTGCAATCAGCGGGCTGGAGAAGATCGGCGGAAGTGAAGCGGTCTTGGCACTGACTCAGAGATTGCTTGACGAGTGGGGCATGGGCGCAATCGAGAGAGCCATGAAGGGACTCGCCAAGCTTGCTCCTGATGGCGGGCTGCTGGCTCTGACGGCGACACTGGTGAGCGACAGCCGCTTCGTTCACCAGAAACTGAGACTGCTGTCCGACGCAGCCAGGAAGATGGACCGGGAGGACGCTGCGGAATCGCTTGAGGTCGTCTACAGACAGACCGATACCATCTGTGAACTGAGGGAATCGATACCTAAGGGCCTGGCGCTGCTGGAGAGCAACCCGCTAGATGACGTTCGGCACGGGGCGACGCTTGCACGCATTCTCGGACGAATCCCTGTCTGGGCCGGCAATGTGACTCCACCGAATGGGACCAAATTGGACAGGGCCATCGCTTACTCCCAGCAAAGAGTTCGCGGCCTCGTAGAGGTCCTAATAGGCCACCGCAGTTCTGGCATCTAGGGCCACGGTCAGGAGGCTTTGCCTGCGTATGCAGATTATGGCCGCCACCCCACTCCGTCAAGGGTCAAGACAAGCGCCCCGATAGTTTCGGCTATCGGGGCGCCCTTGACTTCGTGGGGCCCCGGCGGAAGCCTGCATGTGTAAGCAGGCAAAGCGTCTGCCCGAAAGGAGGTGATAAAAAGTGAGCACAAGATCGAACATAATAGCCATTGATCAATACGACAGAGTTCAAATCTATCGTCATTGGGATGGATATCCTAGCTGTGTGTTACCCGACTTGCTGGAAGCCTTCAAATATGCGTGGCCTACGCCACGCTTTGAAGCGGCGGATTTCTTAGCTAGCGTGATCAGGGCGTGGAAGCGTGAAGGCGGCGGCAATGTCTACATCGATGGATCGCCCAAGGCATGGGAGCAAATTCACGCAGATACTGAATGGGTATACGAGATAGCGGGAACAGATGAAGGGATCAAGGTGAAAGTCTACGACTGGCACAACTACTCGCTCGATCAGGTGAATGCAAGAGCCATGAGCTTTCGGCCCTCTCCCGTGAGAACGGTAGAAATCAAGCCAACGACGACCAAAGAAGAACTAACGAGAATAGGGGAAGAACTGGCAGAGGCCTAATCCCTTGCCCTCCCGCCAACATGGTCTGCTGACAGGATAGCCTTCGGCCTATCCTGTGGCGTGTCATTGATCGCCACATACTTGCCAGGCATCGTCGCCGATGTCTTCCGCCCATCGTCGCCCGCTGTTGACTAGGCAGATCGTCCAGCTCTGGAGAACTTGACAGCAGGCTATGGAATGCGTATAATACGCATAGTACACAATTCGCGCTGGAGGAGTACATGGCATCTGCTGTGAACACCATAGGCAAGACCGATCTCGCCCGCCGCACCCGGCAGGTTCTCGACCGCGTCCGGCGCGGGCAGACTGTCATCGTGGAAAGCTACGGTGAGGAGGAAGCGGCCATCGTTTCAATCGTTGACTACCGTCTACTCAGAGCTGTGACATGGTACCAGAACCAGCCTGCGCATGCTTCGCCGGCAAACGACGCGTCTCTTGCTCCGCGCGGGCTGACGGAGGAGGCGGTCAGGGATGCCCAAGACCGGGTGGGTGGCGACATGCAAGAAGCCTGGAATATGGTCATGGCTGCATACCTGGACGGAGATATCAGCGTGGGGCGAGCCGCTGAACTGCTCCACCTCTCTCGCTTCGAACTTATGCAAAGCTTCAACCAGGCCGGCATATCGCTTCGACTTGGCTCCGCCACCGCTGAGGAAGCACGGGCAGAGGTTGAGGCGCTTCGAGGCAATGAATGAGGCCAAGTGTTGTTGACACCACCGTCCTCAGCAACTTCGCCCACGCTCAGCGTCCCGACCTGCTCCATCTGCTTTTCGGCAGCACTATCATCACGACACCAACTGTGATGGCCGAGCTGCGTGTGGGAGAAGACCGGAAGCTGGTACCCACGTGTGATTGGGAGTGGCTACAGGTTCATCAACTGCCATCAGATGAGGTTGAACTAGCAGCCCAGCTCCGCCAGCAGTTGGATGCGGGCGAAACGGAGTGCCTGGCCGTCGCCCTTGCACGCAACCTCACGTTTCTGTCCGATGACTTCGCTGCCCGTCGCATGGCCTGGCAACGCGGCGTGAAAGTATCCGGCACGTTAGGCGTACTTCTGCTACTGGTACAGGATGGCCATCTGACACTTGCTGATGCAGATGACCTCCTCCGCACGTTTGTGGCCCACGGCTACCGCTCGCCGGTGAAGTCCCTGCGAGACCTGTGTGCAAGTTTAGGCGTGTGAGGTAAACGCTCCCGCCAGAGATGCTTTGCCTGCGTCCGCAGATTGTACCCGCCACCCCACTCCGTCAAGGGTCAAGACAAGCGCCCCGATAGTTTCGACCATCGGGGCGCCCTTGACTTCGTGGGGCCCTGGCGGAAGCCTGCATGTGTAAGCAGGCAAAGCGTCTGCTCGAAGGGAGGTGAAGAAAAATGAAGGTAGATATACCCGTCCATACCATGACTATCAAGGACGAGAACAGCGGTGAGCAAAGAACCATTACCACATTGCGAACTGTCATCGAGATAGCGGGAATGCTGGAGGAGATGGAAAAAGAGATCATCGATGACAAAGTAAGGGAAAAGGTTGTGGAGGCACTGGCACAATCCAAGTAGACTGATGCGCTGATGTTCTCTGCGCCAGGCTTTGGGTCTCTGGCGATGATTACGTCTCAAAGGATAGCCGTCGGGCTATCCTTTGGCGTGGGCCGACCACGGTGCAATGGCTCGGGAATAGTGCCTCGCAGTGCCGGGAGCACCTTCGCGTCAGCGCTTCAGCTGCCAGATCGTGGCCAGAATGTGATATAATAGTCCTACGGATCGCTGATTGCGGTTCTGCGACGGCGTAGTCCTGTGCTCCGGTGGCAACCTAACAGCGTCACCAACATTAACTTCATAGCCTTCCGGTGGTAGGTGCAGCAACGGCTGTTGGGTGTTCCACGAATTTGGGCATCTGCTTCCTGTCGCTTGTTGTTTGACCAGAGAAGGGTAGTATGGTATATATCAACCATCGGCGCACGCCGGAAGCGATCCTGTACTAGCTTCCCAGAAGTGCTTCGTTCACGCGTGTGGTACGCCCCGACCGGAGGCCGTTAATCTCCATCGTCTCAGCTGGGTACTGATGCTGCATTACCGTGACCATCCCAGCTAGCATGTGGTTCTGCCGCTCACTCAAGCCAGGGGCGGCACTCTACGGGCACATCTCAATACCATCTTCTGGGAGTGGCTCGGTAACACTGTCCTCTCAGTCGGGGGCAGCTGCACTGAGAGCATTGGGATACTTGCTCCGACCTTTGGCGCTCCTCAAGAGTGCATCTGAACAATGGCCTTCAGACCCGGACTAAATTGGCGAACCAAGCATAGGCAAGGACATAGATACCGCCCATCAGCCTCGTAAGGTCGGCTCCCATCCCCAACGGCATGGGAGTCCGACTCGCTGCTTTCGTCTGAAGGAAGTGAGGGAGCATGATACAGGTTAGTGGCATTCTGGCTTTCGTGATGCGGAATTCTCAACTGCTCTTTGGCCTCCTGATGTGTTTGCTGACGGTGTGTCTACTGCTACCCTTCTTCGACAAGGGTAGATTCGCCTTGCTGCCGAGGGTACTGAGTGTTATTCTGCTATGTCTGAGCCTTGCCGGACTACTGCCAGAGGATCTGAGTGTTTGGAAACACGCTCTGGCAATCATCCTACCACCGGCTGCCAGCCCTGCACAGTCGTGGGGTTGGCTTTTCTTAGGCATCTTCCTGACGCGACGGATGCTGTTCGCTTCGAATACGGTGGACCGCGGCGGCAGCGGAAGCAGGATCTGGCTGGCCCGCGCCAAGCAGTGGCCATATGTTGTGCCCTGGGTGGCGTTAGGGTCAGCGCTGCTAACCGTGGTGGTGGCGATTGTCGCGGCAGGAGCCGGTTTTGTGGTATCCATACCACAACTCCCCTCGCTAGACGGTCTGATCAGCATTGCTGCCAGACTCCTTGGTCCCATGACAGAACCTCTGGTAGCAGTCTATGAAGCTCTGTGTCTGAAGCCAGCGCTGAATCTGCTTGTTTTGCTGTCGCTTCAATGCAGGGGTAGCTTGGGCTTGGGGCTTGTCCTTCTGGTGCTGGCGCCTGGCATTCCATTGGCGTGCGCCTATCTGTTCTCGTATCGCAGATACCGGCGGCAGATTGATGCCGAACAGTCACTGGAATCGGCCTACAGGCGCGGCCAGATCCATGACACCCTACTGCTGGACGCCGCGTCGGACGTTTCGGGCAGGGTTGTGGACAGCCCCCAACCAGGCATCCGTGGATGCCTGATCGACGTGCTGGTCTTCGGATTCTTGGCATGGGCGTTTGTCTCGGTATCCGGTGCTCTGTCTGTACTTGCCGTGCCAGTGTACAACCTCGGTCAAGCCAGCCTGTTGTACAGCGGTGTTTGGGCGAATGTGCAGCCCAGCAACACAGTGCTCGACGGTCGACTGCTGTGGTTTGACGTGACCATACCTGACTACTCAGCGCTGTTGCCCTTGATACTTGGCCTGATAGCCGTACTGAAATCCGATAGTGAAGAGGAGGACGCTGGCAGCGCAGGTGGTCTACCGGGAGAGGGGCGCCGGCAGTATGTGGGGCCGAGAAACTTCGTTGCGTTGCTTCGTCAGTTGCGAGACGCAATCAAGATATACGCCATGATGATCTTACCGGCCGGCGTTCTTGTCTATCATGCTATTTGGACGTCAGCCGAGGTACTCGAACTCCGGCACAAGCGGTTGGCAAAGAGACGGGGTACGCCACATAAGGCAACCTTAGGACAGACAGGGGGTATATGATGTCGGGTCTTCATCTTCCAGTGTGGTGGGGACTACCAGGCTGGCATCCAAACTCGAGACTCACAGCCTTCATGGACGGGCGAAGGGCAGGCCAACGATTGGCCGGAGCTGGAATCATGAAGTCCATCGAGGTGGCACTGGACAGGGCCAGCAAACAAGGAACGCTGCAAGGCGCGCAGGAAGCCTATGAAGCCGGATGGAAGGCAGCACTAGGCGATAAGCCAAGCCTCGAGGCACAAGCACTTGCTGCGGCGGCGCAAGCGATGGGCGCATCTGGCGCCGAGCATAGCTCTCCCAAGGCGCGTGTAGTTCTGCTGGGACACATCTTCCATATCCTTAATGAGCAGTTCGGCTACACGCGATCTGAGTTGAACTGTGTCTGGGTGAGCATTACAGCGGAAACAGCAGAGATTCTCAACTATCGGCTTTGGCACCTCATGAAAGAGGAGGATATGGGGAGGGTGGACCGCTCGGCCAACCAAAGCGAAGCACACCTGGAAATCGCCGCCATTTTCGAGCGCGTGATGAAGATGAGCGCGTATTCTTTCAGCGATGCACTCAGCGAGGCCTACTTGCGTACACTGGCCGGCGTGCTGGTCTGTTTGAGTACCGATGCCAAGATGTTGCAGGCTGGTGACGTGCTGAGTTCGGCCGTCAGGGCGAGACGCTGGCCTGTGGTTGCCGATTATGTGGAGTTCTCTTTGAGTCACGAGACCGGGTGGACGCCGCCCCCTTGCAACAGCGGCGACGGCGTGCCAGTGGCGGTCGATCAGCCCGGGTTCAACCTCTTCTTCCGCCATTGGCCTTACCACAGTCTGCGTCTGGTGCCACCAGGGACAGAGGTTCATCTGGAGAGCGCAGAATACGGATGCAGTCTGCCGCTGGTGATCTGGCAACCGATACGGGTGGTTGGACACGACAAAACACTGTGGCGCACCGGGCAGTTGGGCATCATCGCAATGCTGGGAGAGAGCGGATCTGTGAGCTTCGACAGCGTGGAGTTCGCTGGTGGGGAGGAGCAGTCAATCATGGTGGCTGTGAACGGTGGCACTGCCACCTTCAAGCGGTGCCGTTTTGTTGCGGGCAGCCACGCGCAAGGCTTGGCGGTAGTACATGCGACGGCTGATGCAGCTGTTGATGTATCTGACTGCTATTTCTTGGGTGGCGGGGTGGGCATCAGCGTGACCAATAGGGCGAGCGCAGCTTTGCGGCGCAATTCCATAAGCATGATGAAGCTAGGCATCGCTTTCGCCGACGAGGCCAGCGGTACTGCTACGGAGAACCATTTGTCTCTCAACGGATACGCAATTCAGGTGGCAGGGACAGCCCGGCCAACACTGGAGAAGAACACGTGTCAGGGTAATGGGTGGGGCGGCATCCTCTATCTAGGAGGTGCAGCGGGAACGGCGACCGCCAATCTCTGCCTAGACAACCGAGGGCACGGAATCACGGTGACGGAGAAAGCGGTGCCACGCATAGAGCGAAATAGGTGCATGTACAACCAGGGGTGCGGTATCCTCATCACCAGTCCAGCAGAGCCTGTCCTTGACGCGAACGCGTGTGCCGACAATAAGGAAGTCCCGATCCGGGACTGGAGGGTGACATAGCGGATGAAGCAGGGCGTGTGGTAAGTAGAGGGCTCTGGCAGCCTGATAGCTCGGCGAGACGATGTGATCCTGGGACCAGGAGTCAGAACTGGGCCAGACGGACAAGGTACGCGAGGATCTGAAGCGGATCACCAGGCCACGGCGCTATCTTGTACGAGGCATGGACTTCATCAAGGAGTCACTGTTTCTGCCCTACGGTCGCTATTCGACTCCGTCGCGTTCACTGCGCCATCCATAGCGCGCTAAGATACTCGCTGCAAACGAAGAGGAATGTCTGACCAGACAACCAGAAGCCAGCCTCACCGCCTGCCACGGGGAAGGAATGACCAGTCTAGAAAGGCAACCGGGCGCAATAAAGTATGTCTGGCACATATACCTCATCAGACGAGACGGCAGCACAACACAGCAGTGGGATCGCCCGCAGGCACATTGAGTCTCCACCGTTGCGCTTCCAGTTGCCATTCTGAAGACGAGACATGGCGAGTCTATGGATAACCTTGATGCTCGAGCAGCTCCGTCTGGACCGTAACGGAGGCGCGGGCTCCCAGTTGGAGGTTGGCCGACAATTGGAGTGTTGTCAACATCGATGGACTTGCCGTGATCCGCGAGTTCCAAACTGATGATCAAGCAAGCATCTGGCTGAGGACGTAAGGTTGCGACCTGAGCGTTGAACACCGCTGTGCAGTGGTTTCTTGTGGCCAGTTTTTCTTGCTGCTATCAGTCAGAAGTGTCAGGATTGCGGGGTACATCATACCGCTCCTGGCCTTTTGCAGACTTCCCGATACGTGGGAGCACCTAAGGAAGGCTGTAGCATACGTTCTGTGCAGCCAGAGCGAATCCGGCAAGTGGACAGATAGAACTCAAGTAGAGCCAGGAGACTCGCCAATGTCATCACCTCAAGAACCATGGGTTGATCTCCGGGTCGTGCAAATTGGGCTCGTGATTGCGGCAACGGGGCTGACTCTGACCCTTCAGAATCCCCCGGGGTCAAACGGCAACTCGATAGGTAGCGTTCTGTACTTCTGCGGAGGACTACTGACACTCGCCCTATTCGTCTTCTATGTCGCAGACTGGCGAGAGCGGTTCCGCCCTTACCGCGACAACTGGAATTATCGGATAATTAGGGAACTCCATACACTTCTTTTCTTCCTTATGCTCGTGACATTCACCACCGTTATCTTGGTGGCAACACCTGGCCAGGAGGTTGTATCAGGAGACACACGCAAACTCCTGGTTCTCATGGCTCTCATGGGAATACTAGTGATCATTGTTAATGCCTCGGATCGCCCTCACGCTGCCTCACCGGCGCCATCTCTGAAGAAGCACCGGAAGACAGGCAGGCTAACCGTTCCCCAGAATACTGGCCGTCCTGGCGAGCCGGGCGATCCAAGAGGATCGGACGAACGGTCACCTAACAGCGCACCATAGGCTGGAGCGGGGTACGTGTTGGACGCACTACACTTCACTACACCACACTACATCGCGCTACACAAAAGCATTGACTATGGGCCTTTCGTACAGTATAATATCTTCAGGAGATTGCTGTACAGAGCGACTGCTCAGCTTGTTTTTTTGGGCTGGGTGGGTGCTGTAGCGTAAGGTATACTAAAGAGCAAGCGGGAGTAGCTCAGTTTGGCAGAGCGTCTGCCTTCCAAGCAGAA
>CAYOEZ010000085.1:0-17957 GCA_964402955.1 uncultured Ktedonobacterales bacterium
CACGAGCAAGCAGAATGGCCAGTGCCAGAACAATGATACCGACGGCCATGACCATCGCCCACCGGGACATGGGGGGCAGGAGCGCTCGCGACATCTGGCGCGCCAAGTTGTCCACCAGCGTCACGATATCAGGAGACCCGTTACCGGGCGCTGTCAGGCCCGCCGTAATTCCCCCCAGATACCACTGCCTAAGAGCAAGATAGAGCAATGCCACGGCACAGAAGGCTAGAAAGCGGCTCAGCAACCGCGCTCCGTGCCCACGGTTTCCACGAGACCTGTCAAGAACGAGATCAAACAAAAGCACCATGAACGGCAGAGTAATGACACCTTCCTTGCTGAGCAACGCTACCGCGAAGCAAGCCAGGGAGAGCACAAAGAGCAGGCGGCGACCATACAAGCGATGGGCAATGTAGAACGCCAGCGAGAGTAGACCAAACAAGGTCGCCAGCACATGGGTACGGGCAGCTATCCAACTCACTGCCTCGGCATGGCTCGGCGAAACCAGAAACCAGAGACCAGCCAGAAGAGCAACAGCCTTCATCCCCACGTTCCTGCCGCCGTGTGCCTGCCCCAGCAAGAGGACAACCAGGCACACAGAGAGAGAACTGGCGACATGGAGGACGATGCTGACCAGGTGGTACCCCGGCGCGGCCAGGCCAAACAATTGCCCTTCGCCCAGCAAAATGAGGAACATCATCGGGAAAAACGTATAGCCGGAGACGTTTCCCCATACCCTGAACGGTGCAGCCCTGAGGCGCTGCAGCAAGACGAAATCATCGGAGACAAAGAAGGACGAGACACCTGCCGAATAGACAGCAAACCCCACGGCCAGAAACAACAGGCCCACGCCGATTGCACGCGCCAATTGCCAGGATCCGCGCATTGGAAACCTCTAGACAACTATACTAATCTAGCGCGTACTCACCGCTCCCGTCTTGGGGTTCACATTGAGCACAAGCGGGCAACCTCCTGTCTTGAGCAGCGGCGATGGGTTGTCCCAGGGCGCCGGATAGTAGGAGACACGTACAGTCAAGTCGCTTCGTCCGTACATCAGGTACAGAGGATAGCGGACGACTGCACCGAAAGCCCAAATGTTGCCATAAGTCACGGGAAGCTGGTCAATGCAGAAGAGCGCGCCGCTGCCCACGCTGGGAACCAGGGCACGCACGTCTCTGAGAGTACGGGCGACGATGCGTCCGGACGTGTCCCATTCCGCCTCGCGATAGGCACGCACCGCGACCTCGATCATCCCATACAGGAGCAGACCGGAGACAACAGCAGCCACAGCGCTATAGAAAAACCGTCTCGGCAGTCGGCGCAACACGTCCTCGACCAGCCAGAGCACCGATTCGATCAGAACGATGGCCCCGCCGACCGCGGCCGAGTATTGGTAGCGGTCTCCGCCGAGGACAAGCAAAAGTGCCTGCTGGTCGGGCGGAGTCACGCCATATTGAATGGCGACATAGGGCATGACACTTATGACCATCAAAACCAAGCCCAACAGCCACAGCCAGCGCCTGCGCATCATGGCAGATGCGACCACAGCCAACAACACGCCAAGCTCCAGAATTAGCAGCCCAACGTGCCTGGAGAGCCAGCCCACCGGAATCCAGGTGCCATTCAAGTGTTGCACCAGGCGGAGGACCCATATACTTGCGTCTGCCCTAATCAGCCCGGTCATGGCCCGTGGCGCCGGGCCAGCAATTGGCGCGGGGATAGAGAGGATGTACACCGTCATCCACAGAGCAGCCAGGATGGCAAAGGGCAAGACCCCGGCCACGGCGCGCCACGCTGCAGAGCGGCGCGCCGTGCCTGAGCCAACGATATCATATGCGAAGAGCACCGCCATTTCGGCGGGTAGAACAATGGCGCTCTCTTTCGATCCAAGCGCCAAAAGCGCAGCTACCAGGCCCCCCAGGTAGGCAGCGCGAGACCGCTTCTCCCCTCTCAACCACGACAGCGTCAGATGGAGCGCAATCAGGCAAAAGAAGAGCGCCAGCACTTCGTTGATCGCCCCGTACCAAAAGACCGCCTCGTGATTACGGGGACTGAACCAGAAGAGCAGCCCCACGGCCAGCGCCGCCAGGCGGACCACGTCCGCCCGCCTACCGGCCAACGGCCGTTGCAGTCGGAAGACAAGGAACCCTGCCAGTATCGCATTCGCCAGATCGAGCAGGATGCTGAGGATGTGGAAGGGTGCCGGGGTCAGCCCAAACACGTTGTAGAGCACCAACGTGCTCATCCAATGCACCGGCCGGTAGTGGCGCGGCGTGGACAGGTCCAGCATCTTGAGGATGCCCGCCAGCGAAGGGCTGGTGGTGGAAGCGACGTACAAATGTTCCCAGTCGTCGGCGACAAAGCCGTTGTCCAGGCTGCGCGCCTGAACGGCTACAAAGCAAAGGATCAGCACCAGCAACAGGGCAATTACGGATAGCCTCAAGGCACTGGCGTACCGCGATTTGTTCATGAACTTGACTCCTGTCGGACAAGCCTCACGCAACCTCCCCCAGCCCCAACCAACCAATGAAGCATCGCGCGCGTTTGGCAGTGTCCAAGGTCCAGCTAGTGTCTCCAAGCGTGTCACATAGCCTCGCGCCGGTCTGCAATTGGATGAGCGTGGTCAAGCCATCGGGGAGCGGCTGCTTGCCAAAGGCACGGCTCGGAGCAAGATCATTATATACCCTTGGACACAATCTCGCAAATGACAATGGAAGCGAGGGTGTTGAATAGGACGCGGAAATCATAAAAACGTACAACATATGGTACTTGAGGCAGGGGAGTATACCACGGGTAGTATATTTCTATGATGGAAGCCCCCTTGTTCAACACCCTCAATGGAAGCACAGATTTCTTGCCGACAATAATCCACAGTACTACAACCTGCGATCATTGCCTGGGGCTAGACTACAGCCTATTGGTGACGTCTATCAGCTCATACTGACGAACTCAAAGTAAGCTGACCACACCGTCTATACAGCGTGCGCAAGACGTGACTCAGTGCCGGCTGCTACACCCACGTCCAGGCCCAGCGCGATCCGCGCAAATGGCGGATTACATCTGTTGTGGACAACACGCCGATCGGAATGGCGCCATTGGCGCTGGGTGCGGTGACAACCAGTCGATGGACATTGGCATTGAGAATGATGGTAATGGCAGCTTGGAGCGGCGTGTCATCCTGCACACACAGGCCGCCGGGAGTCATAATCTCCCCCACCTGGCGCTCGGCCAGGTTCTCGCCATAGTGGCGCAGGATATCCATGTGTGAGAGAATGCCCAGCAACTCGCCGGCGTTGCCCACCACCACCAGCGCGGTCACGTCACTATCACCCAGGATGCGCACAGCCTCTTCCAACGACGTCGCCGGCGCGCACGTCACGGCGCCTCTGTGCATCACCTCGCCCACTGTTTCTGTTCGCATGGCCGCACCCTCCCGCATAGCAGCAAGGGCAGGTCCCAGACCTGCCCTTGCCAGCAATAAATCGCTTACCAGCCCTGGCGCAGCAAATACTCAAAGGCGCTGAGGGCTGCCTTGGCGCCCTCGCCGATAGCGATGAGATGCTGCTCGGGGGGAACGTTGGTCACATCTCCAGCAGCGAAAATGCCGGGCCGGCTGGTCTGGTTTTGCGCATCGATCATGATTGCGCCCAGGGGATTCGTGCGCACCAGGCCGGCCACGATCTGGGACACCGGTACGATGCCCATTTCGACAAGAACGCCCTCGGCGGGTATGTGGCGCTCCTCGCCCCCCTCGGACTTGACGATCACCTCAGACACAAAGTCCTGCCCGACAATCTCCTGCACGGCCCATCCTTGCAGAATCGTCACTTTGGCGTCGTTGCGCAGGCGCTTGCCCATCACCGTATCCAGATCGCCGGCCGACGGCGCGACAATCGTCACGCGGCTGGCCGCCTGGGCCAGCTCTGCCGCGCCGCGCAGCGCCCCGCTGCCGCTGCCGACCACGACCGCCTCTTTCTGTGCAAAGAGATGGGCATGGCTGATCGCTGAATAGCTCAGCCCCTTACCGAGCAGCCGGCGCGCGCCGGGCACATCCAGGAAGCGCGGATTGGCGCCCGTGCAGACGATCACAGAGCGTGCCTCAAAGCGCTTGCCCGATTTGGTATGGACGGCATAGTGATGATTCAGCGGCTCGACCTTGGTCACCGTGCCCATGTGGCGCACGAATTCCAGGTATTGCACCTGATTCTTGAACTTGTCGATGACGTCGTCACCGGTCACGTACTCGTGGCCTTCCATGCCGGCAAGCTCCAGGCGATAGTTGGCCTTCCCTCCCAGATCCTCGCTGATCAACAGTGTTTCCAGTCGCTTATGGACGGCGTAGACCGTGGCGGTCAGCCCTGCCGGTCCGCCGCCAATGATAATCACATCATACATGTTCGAGCACTCCTCTTTGGAATAAGGCAACACCTCTGGCGCCTCGTGACCAAACCCACGTCATGCGTCTGGAGCCTCAGCGATGAAACCCTCTTTCATCATCATCCTGTTGAGTTCACGCGCCCGCTTGATGACCTGTACGGCATGCTCATAGACCGTGAAGCGATCCATAGGGCGGCGGGCAATGCCCTGCTCCACCGCTTTGGCGGCGACCGCGGCAGCTTCGCGCGGGAAGACGTCCCACTCGTCCATCGTCGGCGCAATGTAGTCGGGGGTCAGGCCTTTCTCCTCGGCGCAGCGGGCCATTTCCTGGGCAGCAGCCAGGCACATCTCATCCGTGATCGTCCTGGCGCGCACATCCAACGTGCCACGCAGAATGCCAGGGAAACCGAGCGAGTTGTTGACCTGATTGGGGAAATCGCAGCGCCCGGTGGCAACCACACGTGCGCCGGCCTCTTTGGCGTCCCACGGCCAGATTTCGGGGATCGGATTGGCACAGACAAACACAATCGAGTCCTCTGCCATGGTCGCCACCCATTCCTTGCGGATGACATCGGGGCCGGGAGTAGAAAGTGCAATGCAAACGTCCGTCTTGCGCAGGGCCTCTGCGATGCCCCCGCAGCGACCCTCTTTGTTCGTGGTCGTGCAAAAGCGCCACTTGTCCACGTATTCGGCTTTGCGCAGCTCGAGATCGGCGCGTGCGGGGTTCAGAATACCTTTGGAGTCGACCACAATCATCTTGTCAGGATTGATCCCGCTCTTGACAAGCAAGCGACCGATGGCCACATTGGCCGCGCCTGCCCCGATCAGAGCCACACTCACCTCATCGAGCCGTTTGCCCACAACCTTGAGCGCATTAATCAAACCCGAGAGGACGACACAGGCCGTTCCCTGTTGGTCATCATGCCAGATAGGGATCTCAGCCTTCTCACGCAGGGTGTCCAGAATACGGAAGCACTTGGGCTGGGAAATGTCCTCCAGGTTGATGGCGCCAAACGAGGGTTGCAGCAGGAGCACGGTTTCGATGATCTTGTCGGGGTCTTTGGTGCCAAGGCAAATAGGAATCGCATCGACGCCGCCCAGATATTTGTAGAGGAGAGCCTTACCTTCCATGACGGGCATACCGGCCTTGGGGCCAATGTCGCCCAGGCCCAGCACGCGCGTGCCGTCGCTCACCACAGCCACTGTGTTCCAGCGGTTCGTGTATTCATCGACCAGATCGGGGTTTTCGTTGATTGCACGGCAGGGCTGAGCAACCCCGGGGGTATACCAGATAGCGAAGTCATTCATGTCGCGGATGCGACATTTCGGTATCATCTCAATCTTGCCGCGGTAAAACGGGTGCAGCCTCATCGCGTCTTGCGCTGGCTTCTTTGCCTTTGCCAGCAGTTCTTCCTTTGTGAGCATCAGCGCTCCTCCTCAAAGAACATCGCAGAGAATTGCGAACGGGACGCAGATCACCATAGCGCATGAACCAGAGGTCGATCAGAGAGCAGCGGTCATGCCGCGACTTCCACGATCTGCGGGTGGACCAGGCGTACATAGTCGGGGTAACGTATCCTCATGGAATCGGTGTGCGTGCCAGCCAGGAAGACGATCTCAGGATCATCGCTCAGAGACACATCAAGATAGACAGGGATACCATAGAGGTTACCGAAAGGCGGCATGGCGCCAAGCTCGCAATCGGCAAAGCGGGTGCTAAACTCATCTTCGTGAGCCAGCCGGACTTCAGACACCTTGAGGGTCTCCGCAAAGAGGCGGAAGTTGACATGCTTGTTGGCCGGCACCACGCACATCACGAGCGTTTCGTCCGCCTTGGCCAATACGACTTTGGCGACCTGTTTGCCCGGGACATGCTGCGCCGCAGCCACCTCGGGCGCGCTGAAGGCCGGCGGGTGGGTCACGTGACGGAAGGGGACCTCGTTCTCGCGGAAATACTGCTCCAACCGCTCTTTGCACACCATCGTGCCTCTCCGAATACTACTATCGTGCATTTCACTCGGGAGGGCGTGAATCCACCGCAGAGACGCAGAGAGCACTGAGTTCCTGCCCTCTTTCTCCGTGTTCTCAGCAAAGCTCACCCCGCTCTATCGGGTGTCTCTGCGCTGAAAAAGGCCGTCCTGACTGATGTACGATCGTAGCACTATATGCCATGAACGTCAGAGGTAACTCATCGCTCTTCTATTATACCACATTTGCTGCGAAAAAAACTTCCGAAGCCTGTGCGACTTCGGAAGTCGGCGAACACGATAGGCCACTGTTGCCGGCACGGACGCCGCTTGCCACGACCGGATTTCTTCAACGGCGTTGCGCTTGCAGCTACTTTCCCGCGCGCACCGGCTGCGGGAGCGATTTCTTGGCCTTGACTGGCCGCACGGGCGCTGCCGCCGCGGCCGGCTCAGCCTCCAGCAACACGCGCTGTCCCTCCAGGCGACGGCGCACCGCGGCAACGGCTGTCCCCAGCGCGATGATGATCAACCCGGCCCAGAGCAGATTGATGCCAGGCTCACGGCTCACTTCGAGCGTGACAAAGGCGGGGGTCGCGCCGCTGGACTTAGCCGTATCCAGCACACTGATCACCACCTGCCCGACCTGCGGCGTATCAAGCGCCACCTCGATCTTGGTCCCTGGCAGCGTGATGGGCGTGGCAATCAGCCCTTTCTGCGAATCTGCGCTGACAGTCGGAGTGATGACCGTGGTCACGCCCCCCTTGCTGACTTCCAGGATCGCGCCCACACTCACGTTCGTGCCCTGCTGGTCGTGCCCGCTGCGAGCATAATCGATGAACTTGAAGGTGTAGCCCTCGGCCACCTTGCTGTCGCCTTTGACCAACTCAAGGATAGTACCGGCCGGTTTGCCTTCGTTGTAGTCGCCCGGAGAAATGTAGAGGTCTTCAGTCGCGTATTTGTGGATATAGGGATTGCGCACCATGCCCTGAGCAGTTGGCAGCAGCTTGGGCGTCGCCAAGAAGGTCTCCTCGCCGCGGCGTACAACCACTTGCAGCGCGTATTTGCCGTTGGGCAATTGCTCCAGCCCGTTGAACTGGAAGGAGTAGCCCAGAGACTGCACACTCTGTCCCTGGTACAGGGTCATGGTCTCAACCTGCTTGTAGGCATTGGTGCCGACAATGCCAACCAGAGCAAGCGCGACACCGACGTGCGCCAGATACCCACCGATCTTCCAGAAGTTGGCCCGAACGATGCGCACAATCATGGCCGTGTTCGTACCCAGCGCAAACAGCGCGAAGAAGACGACGACCAACGAGACCGGCTCGCGCATCATAACCACGGCAGCAAAGAACGCACCAAAGACGGCAAACACGAGAGGCCACCTGAGCATGAGCAGCAGTTTGCGCATGTGGCTTTCTTGCCAGGCCAGAATAGGAGCGATCGTCATCATGACGGCAAAGACAATGCCCAGCGGCACGCTCGTCGTGGCATAGTAGGTGGTGGCAACAGTGCTTTGCTGGCACAAGCGTACGCCCGCGCTGCCCAGCCCCAGCAGAATGCCGCTGCTGCCACAGAGAAGACCGTTGCCTGCGATCAGGCCCGTGATGATCGGGCTGGATGTCCCGATGCTGACAGCCACGGCAAAGAAGATGAAAGCCACGACAACAACGAGCGACGTGAAGTCGCGGCTCAGCAACGACTTGAAGAGGTCCGGCCCGGCGGGAATATCGCGGTAACGCCTGACAAAAAGCACCAGCGAGGCGACTGCGAAGTGAATCAAGGCCACAAGCATCACCGGCATCAGCGGTGATTCGCCGAAAGTATGCACGGAGAAATTGGCCAGAACGCCTGAGCGCGTCAGGAACGTGGAATAGATAACCGTCACGTACGTGGACAGGGCAAGGATGAGATTCCAGCGCACAAGCCGGCCACGCGTTTTCTGCGCAATCAGGCCGTGTACCAGAGCGCCGCCCAACAGCCACGGCACGAGCGACGAATTCTCCACCGGGTCCCAGCCCCAGTAGCCGCCCCAGCCCAGGACACGATAGGCCCAAAATCCGCCGATGGCCAAACCCAGTCCCAGAAAGCCCCACGCCGCCAGCGTCCACGGCCAGGCGCGATAGACCCAGCCTGTGTAATCGCGCTTCCACAACGCGGCAATGGCAAAGGCAAAGGCTACCGACAGTCCAGCAAAGCCCACAAAGAGCAGCGGCGGATGAATAGCCATGTAGGGGTCCTGCAAGAGTGGGCTTAGTCCGTTCCCCTCAAACGGCACGTCAGGAGTGGTGCGGAAAGGACTCTGCAACATGAGCATGACCAGCGGGAAAAGCTGCACCGCGCTCATGACAAACAGCGTCGGCGCCTCAAAGCTGTCGTCGCGCTGGCGCTGGAACCAACCGCTGAGCGCCACGCCAAACAGGACACCGCATGTCAGCCAGAGAAGCATCGAGCCTTCCTGCCCGCCCCAAAAGGCAGAGAACTTGTACAGCAGCGGCAATGTGCTCGCGCTATTGGCCCATACGTACTCTACCTGGAATTGATCGCTGAGGATCAGCGCCATCAGATACGTCGCCGCCAGCAAAATGAGGATCGCCAGTCCGGCTGTGGACCAGCGCGCGTATTTGAGAACATCTCTCTGCCCGCGCGCCGCCAGGAAGTAGTAATAGCAGGCTGCCAGCGCAGCCCCCAGACTGAGTGTGATCAGGATATTACCGATGATCATTGACCTGGCGCCTTTGCCGGCCCGTACTGGGCTTCGTATTTTGATGGGCACTTGACGAGCAACTGGTCGGCCTCAAACACATCACCCTTGTTGCGGCCAATCGCAACCACACCGATCGCATCATCGAAGTTGGCGGGCTTGACGCGCTTGTAGACAACGGGCATGCTGTTTCCCTTGTCATCGATCAAGACAAACGTGAAGCTGCCGTTGGCGTTGTAGCTGGCCTTGCCATCCTTCACCAGGCCGCTAACCTGCACCAGCCCCTTAGCCGTCCTGGCCTCGGCAATCGAGATATAGGGCGTAAGCGACGACTGGAATGCGCTGGCCCCGAAGATGAGAGCGGCAAGAATGACCACCACCCCCAGAATGTGCACCGGCTTGATTCTCATTCGTTACCCCTTCTTATGTAGAGAAGTTTCCAAATCCCTGACGCGTGTGTCCAACCGCCAGATGTAGACAAACACGCCCAACCACGTGATGAGTGTCACGGCAAGGACAGTGATCAACTCGTTGCTCATATTGCTTTCTCCCTCATTACTTGTCTGGCTGATCGCGTAGCGCGGCAATTCGTACCTGCAAGCGGTAGACCCAAACGAATAGTCCGGTGAAGGCCAACAGCGACGTCATAAAGACCTGCAACATGTGCGGCGTCATGGACATACTGGCCTGGCCGCCGGTCGAAATCAGCAGATCAGGATGCAGCGACCAGTACACGCGCGGCAGGATGAAAACGAGGAACGGAACGGTGATGAAGGCAAAAATGGCGTAGACAGCAGATAGCCGCGCGCGGCGGTCTTGCTCGTCAACGGCTGAGCGCAGCGCGAAATAGGCCAGGTATATCAGCATCAGCACGAAGATCGTCGTTTGACGCGGGTCCCAGTTCCAGGGCGTGCCCCAGGCCAGATTGGCGAAGATGGCCCCGCTGATGGTTGCGATAACGGTGAAAGTCAGACCTAACTCGGCGGCAGCCACAGCGCTATGGTCATCGCTCGCCTTGCCACGCTTCAGATACAGGATGCTGCTCACCATCGAGACGAAGAAAGAAAGCACCGCCACCCACGCCGTGGGGACATGGAAGAAGATGACCCGTCCGGCGTCGCCCAGTGTCGCCTCTGGCTCAGCATAGAGGAAAGCGGCCACGATCACAAGCGACATCAACACGCCGAGCAATAGAGGAAAGACCTTACCCTTCAAGTACACACCCCTTCCGCAGTATATTCTGCCCATCCGACATTCGCTGCAATCTGGAGTCATTGTATCACGCCAATCTTAGTTCGTCAATATACATCTTGCAAATATCGGCGACGTGGTCAGATGAAGGCATTACTGCGGACACAGCCTGGCAGCCTGCCGGGGAGTGCTGTTTCACCGCAGAGCCGCAGAGGACGCAGAGGCTATTCTGGCTCCGTGGTGCCCTTTCTCGGCGATGCCCGATACAGCGGGGCAGGCTCTCTCTGCGTCTCTGCGGTGAAAAAGAACCCCGGGCATCGGCTCTCCGACAAACTGCTAATCGCCCCACACGAACTCGAAAAGCATGAGCGACGCCGTGACCATCACCACCGCATAGGCAATCAGCAAGCGCAACTCTGGCCCGGCGGCGCCAACCTCGGCGCCTTCCAGCGCCAGGCGCGTCCCGCGAATGCATGTGATCAGGAGGGGCAACAACGGGGGAAACGAGAGGATAGTGAACAGCGCGCCTTTGACATTGGCCTTGGCCACAATGGCAGCCATGATCGTGGCCAGGCTGGCCAGCCCGGCGCTGCCAAGCAACAGCACGGCAAAGAACAGCACGTAGTTCTCGATACGCAGACCCATCATAATCACAAAGAGGGGAAAGACGACGATCTCCAGGATGCCCATCAGCACGACATTGAAGGCCAGCTTGCCCAGGTAGACGACGGTTGGCGACGCCGCAAGGCGCAAGGCATGGACAGTGCCCGCCTCTTCCTCGCGCACAAAGACGCGCGCCAGGCCCGACATCGCCGAGAAGAAAACGATGATCCAGTAGAGAGCGGCCTGAAGCTCGGGCGTCAGGCCAAACTGCCCAACGGAAAAACTGACAACGGTCAGGGTCGTGACCGCGAACAGTAGAATTGAGTTGAGCGAATACTTGGTGCGAAACTCGGAGCGCAGATCCTTTTCGAAGACGGCCAGGGATTCGCTGAGAAGCGTCCTAAGGTCATTCACGGTTGCACCGCCCGTCCCGGCTGCCCCAGGCGCAATATCTCGTCGCCCAGCGCAACCTCGTGCGTGTCATTCGTGGCAAAGATGAGCAGACCATGCTTCGTCTGCTCTGCCATCACCTCGCGTACAACGGCGATGCCCTCATCGTCCAGATTGGTGCTCGGCTCATCGAGGAGCAGAATGGCGGGATGGTGCAGCAGGGCGCAGGCATATTTCAGCCGGTGGCGCATGCCGGAGGAATAGGTGCGAACCTCGTCACCGGAGCGCCCGGCCAGGCCCATCCTGGCCAGTAGCGCCTCAAAGGCGACGCTCTGTGCCGGTAGTCCGCGCACACGCGCGAAGAAGACCATGTTTTCCAGCGCTGTCAGCTCGCCGTAGAGCGCCACATCGGGCGCTACCAGGCCAAAGCAGTGGCGCACGTCCGCCGGTTGATACTCCGTCCCGTCCACAGTGATCGTTACCGAGCCACGGCTGGGCCGCAGCAGGCCACAGATCAGCCGCAGCAGTGTGCTCTTGCCCGAGCCGTTGCAGCCGGTAACGCACAAAGCGTGCCCATCGTCGACAGTCAGATTCACACTGTCGAAGATTGCACGCCGGTTGAACGACTTGGCAACATCATTCAGATCTACACGCACCATGGTGGCCGCATTATAGCATCGCGCCTTGAGAGTGTCAACGCGACCGCGCCGCGTAATTGTTCTCAGATACCCCGGGCCGAACGATTACCCGGCCCGTTTTGTAGGCCGGGGATTGTGCCCGGGACCCCCTGGCAGTTTGTCGGAGAGCCACTGCCGGCGGGCAGTTCCACCGCAGCGACGCAGAGAGAGCCTGGCCCGCTCTAGAGCCTGGCCCGCTCCATCGGCCATCGGACATCGGGCATCGCTGAGAAAAAGCACACAAAAGCTATCAAAACCTCTGCGCTCTGCGGTGGAACAACACTCTCCGGCAATCTGCTATCGTCATCGCACGACTTTCCGCGCAGACTGCGGCGAAGGACTGCCCATCCAGCCTGCCGCGCGCGACGGCAACAAACCTCTCATGGTCGGAACGATCTGTGCCGTCCACCGCGCAACCAACTGCCTGACGCAGCGCCTCTGCCGCGCCCAACAATCGTGCGGCCTTGGCAGGCCATCCCTGTGCGCCAGCAGCTTGGTTCCTATCGAAAAGGACACCCAGACCGACGGCAGAATGGATCTCTCACGTGCATGAAAGCTCGAACGCCTGGCAGAGCTTCCACAATTGTGGATTCCGTCGCAATGTTGACATGAGGGGGTGGCTGTGATACATTGGCCGTGTCCGCTGGTCGCTCTGTAAGCTGGGCTGGGTTCAGCTCCCGCCTTTACTACGTAAGCATGCTACTCGGAGGCAACAGGGACCAAGAAGCGGTGGCATGCCTGCCAAGGTGCCAATTTTGCTCACTCCGCCTGGAGTGAATGGAACACGTGCACGGAGAAAACGATGAATAGCCCACTGGCGGGCAAGACAATAGCTGTCGTTGGCGCAGGCCCAGCGGGAGCAACCGCAGCCTTTCTCCTGGCGCGATCTAGATACGCTCGCGTTCTCCTCTTTGAACAGCGTCCCCTCCTCGACACTCCCGTTGCGGGTGACAAGATTAGGCAATGTGGCGGATGCGGTGGCCTGGTTCAGGCCGGCGTGCAAGCCCGCCTCAAGAGTCTCGGGCTTGCGCTCAGTCCGCAGATTGTTCAAGACAACCTGGCCGGGTTTACCGTCCATTATCCCAAGCGCAAGACTGCACTTGAGATTCCAGCGTCGGGCATGGTCACTGTCCATCGCGGGTGGGGGCCAATACGGGGCAAGACGCCCAGTCAAAGCTTCGACTCCTTTCTAGCACGGCAGGCGAGCGCGGCCGGCGCCGAATTCCACGAAGAACAGGTTACACGCATCCAACTGGGCGATGGCGAGTCCACGCCGGCAGTGGTCGTTACTAACAAACAAGACTACCCGGTTGATTTCGTGATAGGCGCCTTTGGGCACAACCACACGCTCTCCCACAACATTGTCGACTCCCTGTCGCAGCCGCCTCCTCTCGATACGTCCAGGGTCAGCCGCGGCGCGGTGCGCGAGTACGAGTTCGGGCCGGCATTTGTCGAGCAGCGATACGAGCGCCGGGTCCACGTTGTGGCTAACCCGACTGCCAACATTCGGTTTGCGGCCATGGTTCCCAAAAGGGGAGTCGTCAGTGTTGTGCTGATGGGGCATAGCGATACGAACCCCTCTGACTTCGACGAGTTGTTCGCAGTATCTTCATTGCAGCACCTTCTCCCTTCAAGTCGCGTTGGACACTACATGAAGTGCGCCTGCATGCGATCATCGTTGACGACGTCGTCACCCAGACGTTTTCTCATATCGGGTGTGGGAGGCATCGCTCTCATCGGAGACGCTGGCCCCACGCGCCCACGCAAGAATGGCCTGTTTGCAGCGATAGACCTGGCGCAGAAACTGGTTTGGTGCATTGAACGAGGTGGATTGAGCCAGCGGGCCTTGCTCAGATTCCAGTCTTACGCGCTGATCCACTATGTTGTCGATGATCTGTGGGCCGATGCCATGCTCGCTCCCATTGGTGATGCTCTTGGTATCCCCATTCTCGGTTCTCTGGCCATGCACGCCCTTGCTCGCGACAAGCGCATTCCCATCGTCACGACGGTTATGCGGGAGTATGCTAGACTAATGTTGACCGGTGAGGGCCCCTACTGGCAGATTCCTTTTGGCGTGCTGGGCAAGTTGCTCGGCAGATGAGCGCCGCGTCGAAACTCGCGCTTCGCTCTACCCGAAGCCAGATTGGGCCTGGCTGTCCTCATTGCCTCTCAGGAGCCTCTCAGGAGGCGCATGACGTGCACGACATTGCGCAGGTCGTCCGCTTTATCGTGCGCTGGACAAGCAGTCGCGACGAACCCGGTGCGCAGTACGGGAAATGACAACTACTGTGGATAGCACAGGCGTGAGCTCCGTAGGCGTGCCGTGATGCTGCGTCTCTGCGCCATGATTCTCAGGGGAGGGGGCCTGGTGAAAAAACCTGACACCCTGCGGACGGTCGCTTTTCTGGCATTCGTCATCTCACTAGCAGCCTGCCGGGGAGGAGGCTCCCCGACAGGCTGCTGGCCGAACCAGCCAGGCGCCTGGCACAATGCCCGGTCTACATGAGCGGTTGCGCCGAGACGCGCAAGAGCGGCCAAGACACTGCGCAAACGTGACTTGACCGCTCCCTGCCGATCCTTGGCGACCAGGCTACTTCGCCCGAATCCGCCGCAGACGCCGCCAGATCGCCCGCAAGATGACGACCAGAAGCACAAGGATAATCAGCAACGGCGCAATGTAGAGCGCCAGGTAGATCAGGAGAATGGCGAGGCTCTGCAGGCCGTTGACCAACGAGCGCAGGGCATCACGGACGACCCGCATCGGGTTCCAGCCTGATTCTTCGACAATCGGCTGCTCTTTCGGCTCAGGCTTCAGTTGGACGGTGATGTTCGACATGTCGGCGCTCTTCTGCAGGTAGTTCATCCGCCCCTTGACAGACTCTATCTGGCTGCGCACGTTGGTCAGCTCGCGGTACACCTTGAGCGATTCGTCGACATTCTGGGTTTTTTCCAGAAACTTGAGCAGTTGTTGCTCTGTTGCCTCGTAGACCTTCATACGCGCACCCAGGTCGACAAACTCCTCGGTCACGTCCTGGCGCGACGTGTTCTCGACGTCCACCTTGATCGCAAGCTTACGCAGTTTGGCCATGACATCGTCGAACGTCTCCGCAGGCACCTTGATCGCCACTGTGGCGATCAGGCTGTCGCCCTGGTAGCGGCTGTCGGTACGCAGGACGTAGCCGCCGGCAGCGGCAGCAATCTCTGTCACCTTGTTGACCGCGTCGGTGACGTCCTTGACGATGACCGTCATGTTGCCATTGCGGATAATGAGGCGATCGATAGCCATATTAGCAGCCGCCGCATCCACTTTCTGCAAGGACTCACTCGCTGTCGCCGGCGCCGCCGGAGCTGCGGCTGCTCGCGTCGCCGCCGGCAGAGGCATTGGCGCTCCTGAGCCCACGCTCTTTGCATCCCCGCTGGACAGCCCACCCGTTGGCGCCGTAGATGCGCCGCAACCAACAACAAACAGTGCCACAACCACGAGAACTCCCAGTGCCAGCAAGAAGCGCTTCATTGTTTTCTCCTCATCCGTGTGTTTCCCTTCCACACAGAAAGACGCCGCCATGCCTCAGAAAGTTCCCTCATGCGTAGATGGCGTGCTAGATACCGTAGGTGAGCCGCGTGATCAGCCGCCTGGGTAGCCCGGCCTGCTCCATGAGCGTCTGTGTCTCCTTGATGGGGTACGCCACCCGCCGCTGCTCGATCGTCATGGCCGCGTTATCCAAAATGAGATAGCTGGCGTCGGGGTTGCCGTCGCGCGGCTGGCCGACGCTGCCCGGATTGATCATCAATCGTCGCTCAGTCAGAGGCACGGCTTGGCCTATCTGCACCTTCTGGATCTCAGGCAGCTCGCTCGGATGCAAGCCCTCCGCCATGACGAAGGGCAGGTGACTATGCCCCAACAGGCAGTAGCGGGTTGTCAGAACAGCGAAGTTCTCGCGCGCAACCGCCAACGACACGACGTATTCCATGATCGCATCACGTGGACTGCCATGCACGAGCGTGAAGTCCTCACGCCGCAGTTGCTGCGGCAGCCCCTCCAGGTAGGCGTGGGACTTATCGCTGAGCGCCTGGCCTGTCCAACGTGCGGCGCTCTCCGCATCGCTGTTGAACTGCGCTGTATCCAACTTGCCCAGCGCCGCCCAATCGTGATTGCCGGCGATGCATGAAAGATGCGGCTCACGCGCCCGCAGGAGATCGATGCACTCGTTCGGCTGCGGGCCGTAGCCAACCACATCGCCCAGGCACCATGTCTCGTCCACCACTCCGGCGTCAGCCAACACCGCGGTCAGTGCCGCCAGGTTGCTATGTATATCAGAAATGACAGCAATACGCATGTATATCCCCCACGGAAGGACCACGGCGCTCAAGCGCCGTGCTACATGGACAAAGCCCCCCCGCGGGGCTATCCTGTCGCCGCGCTTCAGCCCGTAGGGCTTCGTTCTTGTAGCGCATGGCTTTAGCCTGGCGGCAGGCAGGGACGGAACTAACTGCTCAATCTTCACCGCGCCCGGCGCCTACAGCTTGTAGCCAAAGGTGCGCAGAAGCCCCTTGCGCCAGGCTATCCCCTCACTGTCTTCGATGCCTTTGGGCGACGAGCCATCGATAACGCCCAAGATGCCACGATCACCGCCCGCTTCGGCGACGACCACCGTCACAGCGTTGGCCGTGGCGCAGAAAACGCCGCACACTTCGGGCGCGCTCTTCACAGCATTGAGCACATTGATCGGATAGGCATTGGCCAGAAAGATGATGAAAGAATGGCCTGCGCCGATGGCCTGGGCATTCTGCCTGGCGAGCTCTATCATCTCGTCATCGGTCCCCGACCATCGTATCAGACATGCTCCCGAGGCCTCACAGAAAGCCAGCCCGAACTTGATGCCCGGCACTGCGCCCACGAGCGCTTCGTGCAGATCCTCAACGGTCTTGATGAAGTGGCTCTGGCCCAATATGAAGTTGACTGCCTCCGGCTTGCGAATTGGAACAGACAGGATGTTCATTCGTCACCTCATGTATCTGAATATATGTTGCACAGATGATACCGTTCACGATTATGGTGCGGACGTAGGGGCGCTGCTTGCTGCGCCAGACCTGCACGGTTATGGCAACACAGATGGGCGCAGCGAGCAGCGCCCCTACCCAATTACCGTCCATCACGAGACGACTGTGAACAGTTGCGCACAAATTCATTGTAGCACAGCGCAGGCGCGCCTGCAACACACTTAAGGTGGTCACCGGGCCAGATGGCCAGGTAGATTTCCCACCATGTGGCCGGTGCGCTGTGCCTGTGGACATACTACACTTGATGTCGGTCGAAATGGCGAAAAACCAGACCAAAAACCTATTGACAAAGCACAGACAATCCCCTATAATCGGTTGCGGTCAAACATCCCCATCGCATGGGGAAATCTATAAAGGAGAGGGCGCCTAATGGATAGCATCGGCATGAGATTTCGCGTGAACGGCCTCGCGGCAACTTTCGGTGTTAGCCCGCGTATCGCGCCCATCTTCCGAAGGTAAGCAAACCTGCTCCCTTCGCCGTGGGCGGATACTCAACCGCCCACGGCTTTTTGTTTGCCTGGCGCACCACTGCGTGCACAGGCTACCCTGAGCCGTGGAACCCACCCCACGGCTCATTCTTTTTTGTTGGAGGGCAGCCATGGCAGTCGCCGTTATCATACAGGACGAATTCATCTGCACACGCAGCGCAACAGTAAGCAGTGCAGCAGTAACCAGGGGGGCGCACATGAGTCACCAGGAAACGAACAATGCACTTGTCATCAGCGACGTTAGCAAGAAGTTCGGCAAAGACAGCGGCAAGGCGCGCCGTTGGCCGTGGCAGAAACCGGCTGAGAAGAACGACGACAAAGTGCAGAAGTCGATCATGGCCGTCGATCACGTCAGCATGTCGGTCCAGCACAAGGAGATCTTCGGCATCCTGGGCGCGAATGGATCGGGCAAGAGTACACTGATCCGGCTCGTGTCGACCCTGCTCGTGCCTGACAGCGGACAAGTGACCGTCTTCGGCCACGACGTGACACGCGAAGAAATGGC
>CAYOEZ010000086.1:0-9944 GCA_964402955.1 uncultured Ktedonobacterales bacterium
ACCGCAACGAGCGTTGCAATTCATCGGAGCGCTTGCAACTTGAAAAGACCCTGGTTGCGCAGTGTTCCGCGCCATCGACGAGGCGGACGGCATCCGCTGCGTCCACAGGGCAATCGACCTCGGTATCAACTTCATCGACGTCTCGCCTTACTATGGGATCACCAAAGCCGAGACGGTGCCGGGCAAGGCGCTCAAGACACTGCCGCGCGACAAGTATTATCTGGCGACCAAGGTGGGGCGCTATCAAGAGGACAGCTTCGACTTCTCGGCGGCGCGCGTCACGGACAGCATCGACGAAAGCCTGGCGCGTCTCAACGTTGACTACGTCGACGTCCTCCAGTGCCACGACATCGAGTTCGGCGACCTGGATCTGGTGGTGAACGAGACCATCCCCGCCCTGCGCAGACTGCAAGCCCAGGGCAAGGCGTGCTTTGTGGGCATCACCGGGCTGCCGCTGAAGATTTTCCCCCATGTGATCGATCGGGTTGAGGTGGACACCATCCTGTCCTACTGCCACTGCAGCCTGAACGACGATGCGCTGGCCGGGCTGCTGCCCTACCTGAAGCAGAAGCAGGTGGGCGTGATCAACGCCTCAGCCTTGAGCATGGGCTTGCTCTCGCGGCGCGGCGCGCCCGCCTGGCATCCTGTCTCGGACAACCTGAAGCGCACCTGCGCCGAAGCAGCCGCCTTCTGCAGCGAGCGCGGCGCTGATATCGCCAAACTGGCGCTGCAATATAGCGTCGCCAATCCCGATCTGGCGACAACGCTGGTGGGGACGGCCAACCCGGACGAATTGAGCAACAACGTGCGCTGGATCGAGGAGCCGATCGACCAGGACCTGCTGGCCGGCGTGCTCAACATTCTGGCGCCGCTGCACAACCAGAGTTGGGCGGGCGGGAGAGCGGATGCTGGCAACGGATTTTGAACACGGATGACACGGACGCTGTCCACGGATTTTGAACACAGATGACACGGACGCTGGCAACGGATTTTGAACACGGATGACACGGACGCTGTCCACGGATGAGTGCGCGGATGGCACGGAAGCACAGATTCTGAGGACGGATGATACCGACGCTGTCCACGGATGAGTGCGTGGATGGTACGGATGTACGCGGTGGCCCATTCGTGCCATTCGTGCATGATTCGTGGATGGCAGGCGCGGCGGATCGCACCAACCGATGCAGCGTGATCTTAAGACCCCCGAGGTCTCCGAGACCTCGGGGGTCTTGGCATGATGGAAGACTAAACACATGCGCACCAACAAGAGCCGGAGCGAGTGCAGGGGGCGTCACCATGTGCTACAGTTGCCGTCAGTTACTGGCTGACAATCTGGCGATGCTTCTCCAACTGCCGCTGCTTGTCCGTCATTGCCAGAAGTACATCGTCTCGTCCCCGCAGTCGCCTTAGTTTTGTCAACCACGCCTGCTGCTCTTCATCGACGTTGTCCGAGGCTCCCTGCGGCCGGATCTGAGGTTCAATTTCTTGAATGAGGAAGTCCAAGTCCATTTTGGACAGGCGGGAGAATCTCTCGCGGCGTTGGCCGCTTGTGTACCCGAAAAGTGGAATTGCTCTTAGCTTTTCTGCCTTCATCATCTGATTCAGTGCAGTAATCATCACTGAATCGTAGTAAGCTGCGTCCAAGTCATTCAACACTTTTTCCCTCAAGAGATCAATCGCACTCAATTCAGCACCCAAGTCGTCAATCTCCTTCTCGAGACGCTGGATGGCCAATTCTGAGGCTGTCTTGTCGACACCGGCCTGGACAAGCTTGATGCCCTCCACTATTGGGGCAATCGTCACGATACCACCACTCCGCCTGATCAGTTGCTCCGTCCCACAATACCCGCATGCGAAGCGTTCAACGTCGCTCGTGATTTGCAGTTTTGCACCGCAAGAAGGACAACTGAGGGTAACATAATCGGCCACGCCTTTTCCTCTTAAGCCGCCGCTTGGCGCAGGGCAGCGTAGGGCGTCACCTCGCGCTCGACGGTGGCTTCCACCTCATCCCTGGCCACCTCAAGGTCATAGAGCGCCTGCAGGTTCATCCACACGTCGGCCGATGTGCCGAAAAAGCGCGCCAGGCGCAGAGCTGTGTCGGCGCTGATCGAGCGCTTGCCCTGGACGATCTGGTTGACCTTGCGCGGGTAGACGTGCATCGCTTTCGCCAGCCGGTACTGGGCGCCCAGCGGCTTCATGAAGTCCTCGAGCAACACCTCGCCAGGGTGAACTGGCGAGGTCTCCTTCTCGTTCATCGTAGGTCCCCACATGGTAGTCCCCGTGAGATGAGTCTCTCTAGTGGACGGCCTGCCCGCTGCTGACCCATTGCCCGTAGACAGGGTACTGGCTGCAGATGAACTCCAGATAGGCCGGGCGACCGCGCTCGTTTTCCGCCAGCGCCCGCTTGAGGGCGGGGATGATCTCCGCAGGCTCGACGACATCCTCGGCGTACAACCCCAGCGCCTTGACCGCCGCCGACAGATCGGTGGTGGCGTGGTCGGACACGACGTAGGTGTAGGGATCGTGCCCCTTGCCCCAGAAGCCGTGCCCGTAGCCGGCAAAGCCTCCGTTGTTGATATGAATCGTGGTGATGCCGATCTTGTAGCGCACCAGCGCTTCCAGGTTGCCCAGCATGTAGCTGACGCCGGCATCCCCAGTCACGTTGATGCACTGGCGCTGCGGGTAGGCCAGCTTCGCCCCGATCGCTGCCGCCAGGCTGAAGCCCAGCGTCGACACGTTGCCCCAGCCCATGAAGCCATGCGGGATGAGCGCCTGGTAGACCGTGCTCGTCTGGTCGCGCGTCGTGCCCGAATCGGGGCTGACGAACGAGTTGTGCGGATCAAGCGTTTTCATCAGGTCGCCGAAGACGCGATAGGGGTTCATCGGCTTGTCGTTCGACTGCATGAGCGGACGATACTTGGCCCAGAACTGCTCTCGGGCCGCGCCGATCTCGCCCATACGCTCCTGGTTTGGCTTGACCCCGCCGCCCGTGTGCGCCGCAACCTCGTTGATGAGAGCCTGCAGCGCCAGCCGGGCGTCGCCGATCAGGGCGACATCGCAGTGGTAGCCGCGATTGACGTCGTGTTCGTCGACGGTACACTGGATGATCGTCTTGTGCTCGGCGTCGGGGATGGAGTGGCAGAAGACGCCCGCTGCCAGATCGGCGCCAATCGCAAACAGCACATCGCAGGTTTGCAGAGCATGAGTGGCCACCTCGCCGCGCACGCCCACCGAGAGGGGATGGTTCTCGGGAAAGGCGCTCTTGCCTTTGAGCGTGGTGAGCACAGGAACCTGCGTCAACTCTGCGAACTGCCGCAACTCAGCCGTCGCATCGGCGTAGAAGACGCCATCGCCCACATAGAGCAGCGGGCGCTTCGCCGCCAGCAGAGCGTGCGCTGCGGCCTTCACATCGTCGGGGTCAGGAGCGGACCGCCATCCCTTCACCGGCGTGTAGGGGTATTGCGCCTCGTCGTACTCGCCCAGGTTGCGCGGGATGGTCACGAGCACCGGCCCGCGCCGTCCTGTGCGCAGGTGGGTAAAAGCCTGGCGCATGACCGGAGCAACGCTCTGCGGGCGGTCGATCTTGCCGGCCCACTTCGTGATGCTGCGCAGACTGGCAACGATATCGAAGTTAGTGCGGTCGTCTGCGCCGGCGGGCACGCCATCGGTGATGCAGAGCAGCGGCGTCGAGTCCTCGAAGGCCTGCGCCAGCGCGCCGTAGGCCATCTGCACGCCGGCCGGGTTGGTGCTGCCCATGACGGTGCAGACGCCGATCTGCTTGCCGCCTGTGACGCGTGAGAAGGCGTCGGCCACGGCCACGGCATAGCGTTCTTCACGCATCATCAGGAGAGGGACGCCCTCCTCGCCCAACGCGTTGTTGACATTGCAGGTCGGATACGTTGAAACCCAGGCCACACCCTCTGCCTTGAGGATACGCACTAACCCCTGTGCTGCTGTGATCGGCATCATACGCCTCCTGGATATATGTATATAAGACTCTAGCCGGCGCGCTGCCTGTTGCGCCAGCCGGTGTAGGCGCCGATGCCCGGCCAGACGGCCGACGCGCCCAGGTCTTCCTCAATTGTCAGCACGCGGTTGCGCAGCTCGCCGCGCACCTGCCCGGCGTTGAGGCCCACAGCAAAGTCGCAGATGCTTTCCTGATCGCCGCGGCTGCCACAGGGATGGACGTTGTAGCCGTTGAGGTGCGCCGTGCGGCAGGCTTCGAGCGCCTCGCTCACCGTGCCCACCTGGGTGATCTTCAGCACCATCGAGCTGGCCGCGCCGGCGGCGATGCCCTGCTTGAGCCGCTTGACGTTGGTGGTGAACAGGTCGTCGCCGACAATCTCAATGCCCAGCTCTTTCGTCGCCAGGGCATGCCCCTCGAAGTCGTTTTCGTTGAGCGGGTCTTCGAGCGAGAGGATGGGGTAAGTCTCGACGTAGTTGAGCAACAGCTTGATCACGTCGTCACGCGTCTTCTCGCCGGCTGAGAACAGACCGACATAGCGGTCGATGTCCTTCTCGTAATAGCAATCGGCGGCGCAGTCAAAATAGAGGCCGACCTTGCCCTCATAGCCGCAGCGCACGATACTCTCCGACATGACCTCCAGAAACTCGCGATCATCATTGATCACACCGGCCAGCGTCGTCGACTGGTAGGCTGGAGCATACTTGCCCGGGTAGCGCTGTTTGAGCAAGCGCTTGACTTCCTCGGCGCAGCGCCAGCTCATGTTGACAGCCTCAGAGTAGCTGCCCGCGCCATAGGCGGCGAACTCGTAGCTCGGCTTGAACCAGCGCGAGGCGCCGGGGTCGCGGTAGCGCCCGCCGGCGCCGATGCCGTAGATGGGGATGGGCAGGGTGCAGGCATTGGGGCCGCCGATGTAGCGATAGAGCGGCAGGCCGGCGCTGTTGGCGGCTGCTTTGATCACCGCCAGCGAAACGCCGACAATCGAGTTGGCGCCCAGGCACGCCTTGTTGGGCGTGCCGTCCAGGTCGATCATCGCCTGGTCGATCTCGCGCTGGCGCGTCACATCCATGCCCTTCAGCGCCGGCGCAATCACCTCGTTGATCACGGCCGCGGCCTTGCGCAGGCCCAGCCCATTGTAACGCTCGCCGCCGTCGAGCAGGAACTTCGCCTCATGGCCGCCGGTGGAGACGCCGGACTCGGGCGTCGAAACGCCGCGCGCCCCGTCATCGCAAACAACAGTCACTTCCAGCCCGAGCAGGCCGCGCAGGGCCAGAATCTCCCTGGCCCTGATGCTCTCGATCTTTGCTCCCATTATCCTCTCCCAAGGTCAGAATTGGACGCGGATTTCCGCTGAAGCAACACGGATGCTCACGGATAGAACACATATCGCGAAATCCGCGGTCATCCGCGTTTTTGCAGCGTCGATCCGCGTCCCATTTTCTAGGCCACCATGTTGGGCTACTTGAGCAGGGCGTCCATGCCCGCGCGCTGCGCCTTGCACCATTCGGACAGGCTCACGACATCCCAGCCGATGCAGAAGTCTCGCACGCCCAGGTCGAGCCAGGGCTTGGCCTGCTCGAAGCTGCGAATCTCGACGCGGGGCCGCTTGCCGGCCGCCAGCGCCATCTTGCACATCTCGCGCTGCTTGGCCTGGATCGGGTCGCTCTGGCCTTTGCCCGGCACGCCGACGCTGATCGAGTAGTCGGTGGGGCCGAACTGCACCATGTCCACACCGGGGACGGCCAGAATCGCTTCCAGCTCTTCCATGGCGCCTTTCTTTTCGATCATCATGGCGATGACAACATCGTTCATAGCCTGGCACCACTCGGCGTTGCCGCCATAGAGATAACCGACGGCGCGGCGCATGCCGGCGCCATGAATACCCTTCGCCTCAGGCGTCTCGGAGCGCACGAAGGCCACGCACTCGCGGGCCTCGGAGGCTGAGCGGATGTCGGTGAAGAGCACGTTCTGGATACCCGAGTCGATGGCGCGCTGGGCGATGAGGCCACGCGTCTGCTCTTCGACTTTCATCATGGACGACATGTTGGGGAACAGGTCAATGGCGCGGCCCCAATTGTCGAGCTGTTCCAGGCTCCATGCCGAGTACTCGCCGACGTACTCGATGTAGTCGAAGGTGTTGGTGTAGCCGACAATTTCGACTAACCCCGGCCAAGGGCTGATCAGATGGGTGCCGAGCGTGGGCTTGCCTTCGTTGAGCAACTGCCGAAGCTTGTTGGTTCTCATTGTTCCTTCTACTCCTCTTTGAGAGTCCGGCGGTTTCTGAACCACCGGCTAGACGACCTTGTGCTCCTGGAACCACTGCTCATCGAGCGTCAGGCCCAGGCCAGGACGCTCAGGCGGGCTAACCATGCCGTCCTTGTCCAACGTGACGCGCTCGTTAAACATACCGCTGCGGGGGTCGCCCTCGGTGACGACGCTTTCCACAATCAGGCCATTGCCAAACGCGGCGACCAGATGGACATGCAGGTCGGGCGAACCGTGCGGCGCCAGCGGCAGGCGGTAGGCCGAGGCGAGCGAGGCGATGTGCCGCCATTCGGTGATCCCGCCCAGAACGTTGGCGTCAGGCTGCAAGATGTCGACGCCCCCGCACTCGATCAGGTCGCGGAAGCCGTAGCGCGTGTACTCGTTCTCGCCGGTGGCGATGGGGATGCTGGTGCCGGCGTGCACCTGCGCCAGGCCGCGGTAGTCTTCGGCATGCACAGGCTCTTCAAACCAGTAGGGATGATACGGCTCGAGCAGGCGGGCGATCCTGATCGCCTCGAGCGGTGAGTAGGCGTTGTTGGCGTCCACCATGAGCTCGACGTCCTCGCCGACGGCCTCGCGCACGACGCGCACGCGCTCGACATCCTCGCGCAGCGGCGCGCCGCCGATCTTCATCTTTACATAATGTGCGCCGAGGGAAACCTTGTGCCGCATCTCTTGCGCAAGGTCATCCAGCGTCTTGCCGTCCAGATAGTAGCCGCCTGCCAGATAGGCGGGCACACGGTTGCGGAAGCCGCCAAGCATGCGATAGAGGGGAACGCCGATGGTCTTGCCGGCGGCATCCCACATGGCGATGTCGATGGCGGCCATGGCGCGCGTTGTCAGCCCGCGCCGGCCCACCAGCTTGGGCTGGTACATCCGCTCCCACAGACACTCGACATCAAACACACTCAGGCCGAGTGCGTGCCCGGCCAGGTCTTTGGCAGCCTCGTAGACGACCCTGTCCGGGCCAGCCTGCCCGCCGGCCCAGCCAATGCCCTCCACGCCACCATCCGTCCGCACGCGCACGATTGCTACACCGCTCTCGGTGTAGGTGTACTTGCCGTTGCGAATCGGGCGCGAGCGTTTGCTGCGGCAGAGATTGACAACCACGTCCGTAACCTTCACTATGCGCCTCCCAGTTGGCGGCGGCAGGTATGGAAACCTGCCCTACCAACGTTTCCATACCCGACGCCCTGCTATGCCTTGCCCGTCGTGCCGAACAGTGCCGAACAGTAGCCGTGTAGGTCAGGTTTCCATACCTGACGCCCTGCTATGCCTTGCCCGTCGTACCAAACAGATCGAAGAAGTACTCGCAGCGTCCCTTGAATGAGGCGACAGCGGCATCGATCAGGGTGAAGTATGTAAATTTCTCGCCCCTGGTTGCCTCGCCGATGCTCTTTGCTGTTGACATGAAGAGGTCAGTGGCAATGTTGATCTTGGAGATACCGTTGGCGATGGCGGCGCGGAACTGATCTTCGGGAATGCCGCTGCCGCCGTGCAGCACCAGGTTGATGTCGACACGCGAACGGATATCGCGCAACAGGTCCATATCGATGTGTGGCTCGCCGGCATAGACGCCATGGGCATTGCCGATGGCAACAGCCAGGCTGTCCGCGCCCGTCTCGGTCACGAAGCGGCTGACCTGCTCCGGATCGGTGAAGGCCTTGCCCCTGGCGCCAAACGTCTCATAGTCGCTGCCCATACCGACATGGCCCAGCTCCATTTCGGCGCCGAGTCCGCAAGCGTGGGCAGCCTGCGCCACGGCGCGGCTGACTGCGATATTCTCCTCGTAGGGTAGCTTCGAGCCGTCGAACATGATGTCGCTGAAGCCGTACGAGACCGCTTTGATGCAGGTCTCGAAGCTGTTACCGTGATCGAGCATCAGCGAGACCGGCGTGGCTGCGCTGGCTGCGCGCGTGCGAATGTAGGCGGAAAACGCCGCCCCCTCAGGCGCGTTGACCGTGCGCGAGGCAACGGCAACAATAACTGGCGCGTGTTTCGCCTCGCTGGCTCTGATGATACCTTCGATGCCTTGCAGGTCAAACGCGTTGAAGAGTGGTATGGCATAGTGCTCCTGCCGCGCCCGCTGCAGTTCCTTGATCATAGACACTGACGGCATGACATAGAACCTCCCCGTTTTATTGACAAACAACCACCAATGATAACCCCAGCCTATGCTGTCCAGATATGATCAAGGACGGCGGCCGCCTGATCGTAGGTGTGCACAATGGGGTTGAGCAGCAGGGCTTGCAGGGCTTTGCTACGGTCGTGCTGGACGATTGCCTCTGCCGCTGCCATCTCGTAGGCGCAATTGCGCTGCACGAGCGTCTTCACGATGGCCGGCGTCGTCCGGCCGGCAAGCGGGCGAATCTCGCCGCAGGCAATGATGGAGGGGGTCTCTATCACTGCGGCGGCGGGCAGCCAGGGCAGCGCCTCCCCGTTGCTCACGTTAAGTAAGAAGCGTGCCGGCGCCACCGCAGCAGGCCTCTCTTTTCCTTCGATCAACGCCGCCAGCACAGGAGCGATGACAACCCGATACCAGATGGCGCTGCGCTTCGCCTGAGCCGTTGGCTTCTGCCCGCTGGCCAATGCCCGCTCGTAATCGGCCAGAATCTCGCGCTCGATGCCCATCAATTCCTCAGCCCGCGTGCGCGTGCCCAGTTGGCGCGCCAGCATGCGATCGGGATGGAAGACGAAGCGAAAATAGGGGCTGGGAATGACGCCCAGCGCCTGGATAACAGACGGTTCTATGTCCTTGCAGATGTCGGCGCACCTGGCCAGCGCCTGCGGCAAGAGGTTCTGGCCATGCAGCCACAGCCCCGTCACAAAGCCGAAATGGTGCATGCCCACGTAGTCGACCAACAACTCAGCCGCAGACACCCCCAGCGCCCGCGCTATATTGTCGATCAGCGTGAGCGGGCTGTCGCACAGGCCGATGGTTGTGACCTTCGTATAGTGGGAAAGCGCGTACTGCACAAGGCTGGCCGGGTTCGAGAACGAAATGAGCAATGCTTGCGGAGCGAGTCGCTCGATCTGGCGAGCGTATTCGAGCACGACCGGGATCGTGCGCGCGGCGTTGGCAAAGCCGCCTGGGCCGACCGTCTCCTCGCCGGGCAGGCCGATGGCGCGGGGGAAAGATTCATCAAAGGAGCGCTCCTCAAGCCCGCCCACGCGCATCTGGTTGATGACGTAGGACGCGCCATCGAGAGCCGCTGCAAGATCGGTCGTCTGCGAGACGGTCAGCAGCGGATCACCGCTTGCCAGCAGGCGGCTGGCGCCGGCGACCAGATCGAGCTTGGCCGCGTTGCGCCCCACCAGCACAAGCTCGATGGCAACCTGGCGCTGCGGGATAGCCGCCAGCGCCGCGGCCATCTCGGGCGTAGCGACGCCGCTGCCGCCGAGTATCACGACTCTTACTTTATCCATAGTTTGTCATGTGGAACGGAGAGTAGGCCGGGTTTCCATACCCGGCGGGTAGTGCTTGCGCAATATGCGCCGGGTAGGTCAGGCATCCCTGCCTGACGCCGGCGTAGGTAATCACATGATACGGCAGGTATGGAAACCTGCCCTACGACTCACCCCCCTGTCCCCCAACTTTGGGGGGAACGGAAAGGGGCGGGGGGCTTGCTGTGCCCGGCTCCCCCGAAGTCGGGGGCTGGGTGCCGATTCGCCACAGCATTTCGGGTAGGTCAGGCATCCCTGCCTGACGCCGGCG
>CAYOEZ010000086.1:10044-17883 GCA_964402955.1 uncultured Ktedonobacterales bacterium
CTGCCACCGTGCGCGTCTCGTCGTCGGTTAGCTCTGAGAACATGGGCAGGCACAGAATGTCCTTGACTTGAGCGTCAGCCACCGGGAAATCGCCTTCCTTGTGCCCCAGGTGCTGGTAGGCGGGCTGCAAGGGTGCCTCTATGGGATACATTATCTGCGTGCCGATGCCGCGCTCAGCCAGATAGGCCATCAATTCAACGCGCCGGGGCGTACGAATTGTGTAGACGTAGTACACCGAGCGTACAGCGCCGATTTCCTGCGGTGTGATAACGGGCAGCCCGGCCAGAAGCTGATTGTATAGCGCAGCGACATGCCGCCGCTCGGCGATCCATGTGTCCAGGTGGCGCAGCTTGACGCGCAGGATGGCCGCCTGAATCTCATCTAGCCGCTGCTGGTAACCGATGATCTCGTGCAGATATTTCTTGTGCTGGCCCATATAGCGCAGCACCTTGATGCGGTCGAATAATTCGTCGTCGCTGGTTGTAACCGCGCCGCCATCGCCATAGCAGCCCATGACCTTGCTGGGATAGAAGCTGAAGCAGCCGACGTGTCCAAAAGATCCGGCGCGGCGGCCCTTGTAGAGCGCGCCATGAGCGTGGGCGGCGTCCTCGATGACATAAAGCGAGTGTCGGCGGGCGATCTCCAGCAGCGGATCCATGTCCACGATCTGCCCGTAGAGGTGAACGGGCAAGATTGCTTTGGTGCGCGAGGTGATGGTTGCTTCGATCTTCGTTACATCCATGTTGAATGTCACGCGGTCGACATCCACAAAGACCGGCGTTGCGCCGGTGTAGGAGATGGCGAAGACGGTCGCAACATAGGTGTTGGGAACAGTGATGACCTCATCGCCCGGCCCCACGCCGCAGGCCAGCAGCGCCAGGTGCAGCGCTTCGGTGCCGTTAGCGATGCCGACGCAGTGCGCCGACTGGCAGTATGCTGCGAATTCCTGCTCGAAGGCGGCGACTTGCGGGCCCAGCGTATAGCGCCCGCTTGGCAACACCTCGGCGATGGCCGCGCCGACCTCATCCTTGATACGTTGGTACTGGCGCGTGATGTTCTCGGCAGGAATAACCGGATGCGCCGGCGCCGGCACGGGGAGAAGGTTCGCACCTTGCATCGTTGGTTCTCCACGACACGACGTGAAGGAATAGCCCGCCTTGACAAACCGGGGAGCTATGGTATCATCCACATGGTAACGCAGAACATGGTTCTTGTCAAGCGACACGTCTGACACATTCTATATTTCACAAGGAGGTCAGCGCATGACCATCACACCGTGCCGCCCCAAGTGGAAGGGCACAATGAGCGACCGCGAACGCTTCAACCGCCAAATGCACTATCAATCGGTTGACCGCTGCTTCAACATGGAGTTCGGCTACTGGGAAGATAACTTCAAGGTGTGGCCTATCTTCTCCGACAACGGCATCAAGAGCAACGACGAAGCGGACATCTTCTTCAGCTTCGACAACATCGCCGTCATCAGCGGCAGAACCTGGGTGTACCCTACCTTTGAGAACACGGTCGTCGAAGATAGAGGCACGCACAAGGTCATCATGAACGCCGATGGCCTGCTGGCTGAAGTGCCCAAGGACGGCCACGACACAATTCCTCACTATATCAAGTCATCCGTTGAAACGCCCGATGATTGGAAGCGCGTCAAGGAGATGCGCTTCCGCCGCGACGATCCAGCCCGCAAGGTGGACATCGCTGCACTGAAGAAGAAGCACCCTGCCGACCGTGACTATGCCCTGGGCGTCAACTGCGCCTCCATGATCGGCAAAGTGCGCGATATGCTGACCTTCGAGGGCCTGGCCTACGCCACCTATGACTATCCTGAGATGGTTGAGGACATGGTTGAGACAGCCTGCGTGCTGGTTGAGGACTTTCTCGACCAGATCCTGCCCCACTTTGACTTTGACTACGCCACCGGCTGGGAAGACATCTGCTTCAAGAACGGCCCCATTGTGTCGGTCAACTTCTTCAATAGTATCGTGGTGCCGCGCTATGAGCGCATCGGCAAGAAGCTGCACGCCCGCGGCATCGATTTGTGGTACACCGACTGCGACGGCGATGTGCGCCCCATTCTGCCCGGCCTGATGAAAGGCGGGATCAACTGTCTGTTCCCCTTCGAGGTCAACGGCTGCGCCCACCCGGCTGAGCTGTTCAACACATACGGCAAGGAATTGCGCATCATGGGCGGCGTCGATAAGATTCAACTGGGCCACGGACGTGAGGCGATCGATGCCTACATGAAGACCCTCGTGCCACTGGTCGAGCGCGGCGGCTACATCCCCTTCTGCGACCACCGCTGCCCGCCCAACGTAGACCCGCAGGACTACATCTATTATCTTGACCTGAAAGAGAAGATGTTCGGTATGCACTAAAGGCATTGCAACGTGTTCAGAGTTCCGATCTCTTGTGCAGAGATCGGAACTCTGAACTCATCTATGTGGACGGTGGCTGCACTGCCCAACTCCGCCCGGAGAACTCACCCATTTAGTAGACGTGCTGTCATTTCCGCTCAAGGAGGCCTCGTATGGCGCCAGTTACGATCAAAGATGTGCAGGTGATCACCACACAACCGGAGCGCCAGCGCCTGGTCGTCGTGAAGGTCATCACCTCGGAAGCGGGGCTCTACGGCCTGGGCTGCGCCACATTCACGCAGCGCTTCCACGCCGTCGTCGCGGCCATCGAAAAACACGTCAAGCCTTTCGTCATCGGCCGCGATGTCTCGCGCATCGATGAGATGTGGCAAATGGGGTGGGTCAACGGTTACTGGCGCAACGGGCCAGTGCTGAACAACGCCCTTTCCGGCATCGATATGGCGCTGTGGGATATTAAGGGCAAGCAGGCAGGGATGCCCGTCTATCAGCTTCTGGGGGGAAAGTGCCGCGAGGGCGCTACTGTCTACACCCACGCCGACGGCACGACGCCGCAGGAAGTGCTGGAGAGAGTGCAGCAGTTTCAGGCCGAAGGTTATCGCTACATCCGCATCCAGATGGGAGGCTATGGCGGCAAAGGGGCGCAGATGGTCAAGCCCGAGGGGGCGGCCAGCGGGTCGTATTTCGATGCGCGTGCCTACGTGCGCAATATGCTGCACATGATGGAGTACGTGCGCTCGAAGGTAGGCGACGAGGTGGAGCTTCTGCACGATATTCACGAACGGCTCTCGCCGATCGACACGGTGCAGTTTGCCAAGGATGTCGAGAAACTCAAGCTCTTCTTCCTGGAAGACGCCCTGTCGCCCGAAGACATCGAATGGTTCCAGCGCATTCGCGAGCAGTGCGCCACGCCGCTGGCAATGGGCGAGCTGTTCAATCACCCGCACGAATGGCGCTATCTTGTAGAGAACAGGCTGATTGACTTTATCCGCATGCACGTCAGCACGATGGGTGGGCTGACGCCGGCGCGCAACGCCGCTATTCACGCCGCCTACTACGGGGTGCGCACCGCCTGGCACGGTCCGGGCGATGTGTCGCCGGTGGGACATGCTGCCAACCTGCACCTGGACCTGTGGGCGCCCAACTTCGGTATCCAGGAGTGGTGTCGCTTCTCTGATCTGCGGTACGAGATGTTCCCGGGCACGCCGCTGGTGCGCAACGGCTACATGTACGGTAACGACAAGCCCGGCCTGGGCATCGAGATCGACGAGAAGCTGGCCGCCAAGTATCCCTGCGACGATTGGGTGGAGCAGTGGACGCAAACGCGCCTGCCGGACGGCAGCCCCAGCAAACCGTAGGTCGAAGAAAGTCGCCCGTCAGGAAGCCGGCAACAGGCCCAGCCCGCGTAGCTAACGATCGAGCTGGCCGCGTGCCCACGTCTCCTGCTTGTCCATCTCGTAGCGCCGGTAGTAGCACTCGATGATCATGATGTCGCGCTCATAGCGCAGCACACGCACGTCTGCGGGCGGGGCGACCTTCAGCACAAAGACAAGGCCATCGGCCAACTCGACGCGGTAGGCGGCGTTGAAGTAGCCGTCCGTCAGTTCTGTGAATGACTGCACGCGGGCGCTGCTGCCCAGGTGATGGGCCACGATGTCCTGCGCGCTGGCAGCAGATACGGGGGTTTTCGACAGGCTATACATCGGCGCTCCAAAGCAAGAGTTCCGATCTCTTTAGGAGAGATCGGAACTCTGAATTCAGTCCTATTGCAGTAGCCGCCGCGCATTGGCGTAGAATACATCGCCGATATCGGAGCGGCTGAGGCCGCGCGCCTGCGCCGCGCGCAGGAAGGCCGCGATCGATTCATAGAGCAGTGATGTGAACGTGTCCTCGTTTGCAGGATCGCGCCGCGTCTGAGCGTCGCTATAGCGCGTCTTACGCACGAGGTTGACATAGTTGTCGCCCTCGCAGATTCGGCGCAGGCGCATGGCAACCAACGGCAGGTCGCTGCCGTAGAGGATGCGCTGCGGCTCAACCTGCTGCAAGAGCAATTCCATGACTTCCTGGTTGCAGTTGGCCGAAAAGTCCCAGTACAGTTTGTCACAGTTCTTCAGTTCGGGCAGCCCGGCAAGGGCATAGTTGCGGCAGTAGGCGCGCCCCACGTGTGCGATGATGAGCTTGATCTTCGGGTATGTGGCGCAGATTTCCTTGACCTGGGCGATGTTGCTCGGATCGGCCAGCCGGCCGGCACGCGGCAGATGTAGGACGATGATCCAGCCATGCTTGTTGGCCAGATCAAGATGGTGCGGCGGTAAACAATCGAACACGGTCACCTGCCCGACCGGCTTGCCCTCGACCAGGTAGAAATACGGCTTGAGGCCACGGTGCTCGCCGGCCTGCACGCGCTGCCAGACCTCGTCCTGCGTCCAGGTGGGGCGAGTTACCAGCAAACTCGATGTGCCGTACTCGCCGGCGGCGCGCGCCGCATAGCTGTTGGCCGCGTCCAGATAGACGTTGCGGCGGGGGAAGGCAAACCACACCGGCTGCACATCCTTACCCGGCATGAGCTTCCTGTAGGTCTGCATCATGGCAGCGGCCGAGAAAGCCTGGCACATACGATCGGCCCAGAAAGCCGGCAGCGGGATGGAGCGATCCACATGCTCCATCCGCCCCACGTGGCAGTGAATGTCGATGATGCGCTGCGGAAGCTGCTCTTCCAGATAGCGGCGATAGAATGGTAGATCGACACGATCAAGGTAAGCTGGCATGGCTTCTTAGTGCAGATTGAACTCTGCAGCGACCTCCCGCGGGTTCGCCTTGTCCTTCACAACTGCCTTGAGTCCCTTGAGGAAGCGGGCCGCGTCCTTGGCCTGGAAGACGTTGCGGCCAAAGACGACGCCGCGTGCGCCTGCCTTGATCGACTTCTGTGCTAACTCCAGCGCCTGTAGCTCCGTCTCGAGCTTCTCGGCGCCCAGGGTGAAGATGGGGATCGGCGCGCCCTCAACAACCTCGGGGAAGCGCTCGCCGGTGTAGAATGTCTTGATGGCGTCTGCGCCCAATTCACAGGCGATGCGAGCGGCAATCTTGACATAGTCGTGAAGCTGAGACTTGTCCTTCTCGATCTGCGGCGGGGGGAAGGCCTCGCCAATGATGGGGATGCCCATCTCGTGCGCTTCCGCGACGAGGCGAGAAAATAGCTCGACGTGTGCGGCTTCGCGCTTCTCCGTGCCGCTCTGCAGAATCAAAGCAGCCAGAACGACGTCGGCGCCCAGGCTGACGGCCAGGCGCACCGACGCAGCCGGAACCGTTTCCGACTCGTTGTAGCCCCAGGGATAGCAGTAGCGTGTGCTCCAGTTGAGACGATTGATGATCATTGGCCCACTGCGCTGGGTGAAGAGCGAAGCGGTGAAGCGAATCATCCAGGGCGCCAGCAGGACAGCATCGGCTTCGCCCAATGTGGCAACGGTCGCGCTGAAGTTCTCAAGCCCTGCCAGGGGGCCAAAGGTCTGGCCGTGATCGACGGCGACAACAACTGCGTTTGATGAGCCGGAGAAAAGCCGGCCAAGTCGGATTTCCTTACCTGTCACGATAGTCTCCTCGGGTGTGCACGTGATGTGGAGCGTTCTGTCCATATCGTATCATGCTGGCGGCAGCTTGTCAAGCGTTCGCTCGCTATTCGAACACAGTATCGAAAGATTGACAGCGAAAAACCGCTGTGTTATACTCCTTTCATAACACTATCGAAACATTATCGTAACACCGCCCGCGAGGTAACTCATTCAATGAAATTGGTGCACATGGACCTATTGCTTGGCCTCGACATCGGTACCACTGCCGTTAAAGCTGCTGTCTACGATACCCGCCTGTGTGTGGTCGCCTCGGCGCAAGCGAACTACCAGCGCGGTCTGGCCTCGCCACGCGAGGGCTGGGCGGAACACGACAGCGCCGATCTCTGGCGCGGCGTCGTCGAAGCGGTGCGCTCCGCCGTCGCCGCGGCTGCTGGCCAGGGCAAGGTTCTCGCGCTCTCCCTTTCGACGCAGGGCGGCACAACCATCGCGCTCGATCGCACAGGCCAAAGCCTGCGCCCGGCCATCAGTTGGATGGACACGCGGGCCGCGGGGAGCATGCTGAGCGAAGGATGGACAGCCGACCGTGTCTATCGCACGACGGGTTGGTGGTCGGACAACGGGCTGTCGCTGCGCCACATGCGCTGGCTGCACGAACACGAGCCTGAGCTTTTCTCCGCCACCGAGCGGTTTGTCTTTGTGAACGATTTCGTCCTGGGCCGCATGACAGGCGCATATCTCATGGATCCCAGCAACGCAGCCATCACCATGCTCTATGGTCTGGACGAGCAGGATTGGCATGACGAGCTGTTGCAGATGGCAGGGGTTGCCCGCTCCCGTCTTTCAGCGCTTGCTGCATCGGGTTGCGCCGCCGGACGGTTACTGCCTGCCGTTGCAGCCGAGCTCGGTCTGCCGCCCGGCGTCATTGTCGCCAACGGAGCACACGACCAGTATTGCACGGCGCTCGGCGCCGGCGTCGTGCGCCCCGGGTCGACGCTGATCGGCTCAGGCACAGCCTGGGTGCTCTTCTTTGCCACCGATCGCCCGGTCTTCGACAGCAAGCAGGTCTTCCACCCGGGGCCACACGTCATGCCGGGCCACTGGGGCGCGCTCAGCAGCATACCATCGGCCGGTGCGAGCGTGGAGTGGTACCTGCGCCAGATGTCGGCCCGCGCTGATTCCGCCGGCCTGCAAACATCCGACAAGTACCGCTGGCTCAACGAGGGGGCGGCGCAAGCTCCGGCAGGATCGAAGGATCTGCTCTTTATGCCCCATCTGGGCGGCTTCTATTCCGCTGCCGGAGAGACGCCGGTGCGCGGCGCCTGGATTGGCCTGACCCTTGCCCACTCCACCAACGAGATGTCGCGCAGTATCATGGAGGGGGTCGCCTACGAAGTGCGCCGTTTGGTGGAGCTGGCTCACGATGCAGGTGGGAGAACCAGCGCCAAGATGGTGGGCGGGGCAACATCCAGCCCGCTGTGGCCTCACATCGTGGCCGACGTCCTGAACATTCCGGTCGCCGTGCCGTCTCGCCGCGGCGCCGCCTGCCGCGGTGCAGCGATTCTGGCGGGCGTTGCCGCCGGCGTCTTCACGGATGCGCTGGATGGAGCGGCGCGCTGCCTGGTCGAGGAGAGCGTGGTCGCGCCGGACGCCGGCAACGTCGAGCGCTATGCGAGTCTCTACCGGACCTACTGTGACGCTTTTGCGCGCCTGTGCCCGGTTTTCAGCGCGCTGGCGCGGTAGAGGCGACAGATGCGACAGACCCCCGAGGTGCCCGATAGAGCGGACCAGGCTCTCTCGGAGACCTCAGGGGTCTTGTTTGCTACTACTGTTCTTGGCGGTAGTGTATCATATTGTGTGTAAGCTGTCTTGACGGGAGAAGACAATAGGCG
>CAYOEZ010000087.1:0-17711 GCA_964402955.1 uncultured Ktedonobacterales bacterium
CCCACGGATGAAAGCGACCTCAGAGTTCCGATCTCTCCGAAGAGATCGGAACTCTGGCACGGCATTTTCACATCAGACTACGATCACCCCCGCGCGGACGCCAGAGTGCACACACAGCCAGCACAGCCAGAGCCGCGGCGGAAACAATCGCCCCCACGACCAGCGACGCCGGTTGATAGGTGAACTCCACGCGATGATCGCCCGCAGGCGCCTGCACGGCGCGGAAGAACACGTTGGCGCGCAGAATGGGTACGGGAACGCCGTCGATACGCGCTTGCCAGCCTGGATAGAAGGCATCGCTGAGCACAATGAGGCCGGGGCTGGCAAGCCGGGCTCGCACGTCGACCCTCGCTGCCTCATAGCGCGTGATCCTGACCTCGTCCTGATCTGATTCCTGCCCGATCCCTTGCACAGCCTTCTCCAGCACAACCTCGTGCGCCGGATCGAAGGCGGCGCTGCGCATGAGTGCAACCGCGCCGGAATCGGCTACGACGACCTGAACCTGATGCACGGCGTAGGCACGCGGCTGTGCGCGCAAATTGCGGTAGATCTTGACATCCCCGTTGTGGACGAGTTCGAAGTCAGGCGAGGCAACCAGCGCCACGCTCGCGCCTGTGCGCTGATCGATGAGCGAGATGCCACGCAGCGCCAGCGCGCCTTCGTTCGCCAGGTAGCGGATCGATACCCGCGCCGGGACAATCGTTCCGGGCAGTGTAATGACAGCGTGGTAGTAGTTGCCGCCAGGGGTGCTCACCGTGCGCAGGCCAGATGGCTGGCCGTCGCTCCCTGTCTGCTTGCCGGCGCGCACGTCTGCCACTATGGATCGTCCGCTGGCGTCGCTGACGGTGATCTGCGCCAGCAGGGCGCCGTCTGGTACAGCAGAGAGGCCCTCGACGCGAGAGACGAGGCCAATTGCGTTGGCAATTGTCGCTCGCGCCACCGGCAGCTCAAGCGTGGCGCTGACGGGCGTGGCGAATGCCAGGTCATAGTAGACATCGTTGATCCAAACATCGCGATTCTTGTCGGTGATGGCGTAGGCGACGTTGAGCAGCCCCAGCAAACGAGCATCGGGAATGGTGCGCAGATGATCGCGCAATCGACCGTCCGGCGAAAGCTCAGCGGCGGGAAGGAATAGTCCCTCCAGGTCAACATAACGACGCAGAGGAAGAACGCCGCCGTCATACCCGTCGGCGCTTTGCAGGCCGAAGAGTTGGGGCAGATTGGCCGTCAGCAACTCCTTGTTTTTCACGGCGTCGACATAGTCAGCGACGCGGCTGGCGGCGACGCCGGGCAACTCGGCAGTGATGTCGCCAAGATCGCCGGGATCCCAGGTTGCATCAGAGACGCTGAGGATGCGGAACGGGTTCTCGGCAGTGGTTTGTGTCTGGAGATAGGCGGCGGCCGGGCGCAGAGCGGTCAGGCTTTCGGGAGCCGAGTAGCGATTGTACTCCAGGTGGCGACCTGCGGCGTAAAGCTCGCCAACGCAGAGGACGATCACGATGCCGCTGAAGAGTAGTGGCCGGCAGGCAGGCAGGCGCACATATATCAGCGCGGCGACCACGAGCACGATGACAGCCCAGGTCAGCATCACTGTCGGGGGTGGTATGTGCAACCAGCGCGCCCCCACGGCGACGGCCAGCGCGATCACTGTGGCTACGGCGAGGATCGGTCGCAGCAGGGGACGAGGGTCAAGAGATCGGGCAACTGAAAGCAGCGCATCAAGCCCCATGCCTGCCAGCGCTGCCGCGGCAAACGAGTAGAGCAGGAGCCAGCGCGCCGGAACGCGGAATAGACCGACGCCGGGCAGGCCATAGTAGGCAGCCCAGTAGACGGGTGTGTACCTGCCCAACGCCAGCAAGAGGGCCAGGCCGGCCAGGATGGCCAGAAACGTCACCAGTCTGCGTTTGGCGCTCCAGCGCAGCGCAGTCAGGGCCAGCACGAGCGCGGCAACGCCGATGTACCCGGCCATCTCGTTGGGCGGCGCCGCCGCGTAGTTGGGAAGAAGCGCCAGGAGCAGATCGAGCGGGTTGAGCGAAAATGATGAGGCCTGGCGGAAGCTGAGGCCCCCGCTGCGAATAGAGAGGCCGCTCAGCTCGAGCGTGGGCAATATCTGGACGGCCGCCAGCGCTCCGCCCAGCGCCACGGCGCCGGCTATGGCCACGAAACCGCGCAGGCCGGACAGCATACGCCGGACTCCGTACTGCTCGATGGCCAGGAAGATCACGTAAAGGCCCAGCGCGACCAGGATCATGTAGGATTCCTGCGTGTGGCCGGCCAGAAACTGCAAGCCGATGGCCAGGGCGCAGGCGGCGATGGAGGCAGGCGACCGTCTCGTCCACGCGTTTTTGCCCAGCAAGAGCACGAGGGGCAGCCAGGTGGCAACGCTGACCTGATTGAGGTGGCCGGTTTGCTGCCCCATGAATCCGCCGAAGGCGAACGCCACTCCGGCCAGCCAGGCGCCGCTGCGGCTCATGCCGATGGCGCTGCGGCAGAAGAGGCACATGAAGAAGCCGGCCAGCACAAAATGGAACGCCATCGTCGCGGCCAGCGACAGGCCCGGAGCGAGAAGCAGGAAGGGCCAGTTGAAGGGATAGAAAACCGCCACTTGAGGGTTAGCAAGCAGCGGCGCGCCGAGAAAATGGCCCGTATTCCACAGCGGGAGCTGCCCGCTCAGGAGGGCGCGCGCTGCCTCTGCCCGGTGCGGGTAGAAGATCGTGAATGTATCGTAGCCGGTCAGGATGGCATTGGTGAAGAGGATCGGCCCGAAGAAGAGGCAGGCGAGCACCGCGAAGCCTGCCAGGTCAACCAGGCCGGCGCGGCCCGTTCGTTCGTTCATCGTGTCGCCATTATACGGCAAGCGAGGGGGTACTGGCAAGTAGTTCGCTTGACGTGACTGTTCATCGTAGTCTCGTGATAGACGCTAACAACGTAGTGGCGCTGCTTGCTGCGCCAGACCCACGCCGTTGAGACAACACAGATGGGCGCAGCAAGCAGCGCCACTACGTCCACACCATAACGCCGAACAGTTACCGCTCGACGTCAGCAGACGTAGGCCCCGCGCAGTGAGATGTCAAGCAAGACGCTCCTGCCCTCGACGCCGTGGCGCATGGCTTCGGCTGCCATTGCCTGGGCGATCGCAGTGTCGTTGTCCGAGACGAGCGCCAGGATCGACGAGCCGGCGCCAGACAGGCAGGCGCCGAGTGCGCCCGCATCCACTGCCGCATCGATGATCTCAGGCATGGCGGGAAACATCGCTGTTCGATAGGGCTGATGGAGGCGGTCACGCATGGCTTCGCGCAGCAGATAGAGCTTGCCGCTGACCATGGCCGCGGCAAACAGGGCGGTTCGGCTCAGGTTGAAGATCACGTCAGCGCGTTTCACTTCCTTGGGCAGGATGGCTCTGGCTTCCTCGGTCGACATTCTGAAGTCGGGGATGAATACCACCGTGCGCAGGCCGGGCGGCAGCGGCAGCGAATCGGTGACCAGTCGCTTGCCATTCATGACGCCGACGACAATACCGCCGAGGATGGCCGGGGCAACGTTGTCGGGGTGCCCTTCGATCGCCAGCGCCATGTCCAGCAGATCGTCCGCAGAGAGGAGATCGCCCGCCAGTGCATTGCCTGCCCACAGCCCGCTGACAATGGCCGCCGACGAGCCGCCGAGCCCGCGTGCCACCGGGATCATGTTGACGGTATTGATGCGCAATGGGGGCATGGGGCGACCGATAGCGTCGAAGTAGGAGATGAGAGAGCGCAGCACGAGATTGCCCTCGTTGTGCGGCAGATCGCCGGCGCCCTCGCCGTCGATGCTGAGTGATGTCTCGTCGGCCGGGCTGATCTCGACCTCATTGAACATTCCCAGCGCCAGCCCATAGCAGTCGAAGCCCGCGCCCAGATTGGCCGATGTGGCAGGTACGCGCACTCGTATCATGACTGCATTTTCTCCAGGACGCGGCGTACGGCGGCGCTGTTGGCGGAGACAACTTCCGCCTGCCATCCGTGCTGCGTGTGATAGTCGACAACGGCCTGCGGATCCTTGAGCAGGTGACCGGTCAGAACGCCAACAACGTTGTCACCGGGCTTGATCAGGCCGGCGCTGTTAAGCTTGCGTATGCCGGCAACCGTGGCCGCCGACGCCGGCTCGCAGCCGATGCCCGAGGCATCAACGGCAGCCTTGGCCGTGAGAATCTCGGTATCACTGACCTCTTCGACAACCCCGTTTGTCTCCTCGATGGCGCGGCGAGCGCGCCGGTAGTTGGCCGGATTGCCGATATTGATGGCCGTCGCCACGGTGTGGGCCGTGACAGGCGTAAAGCTGCGAAAACCGCAGCGGAAGGCCTGATAGAAGGGATTGGCGCCCTGCGCCTGTATCACGGCCAGGCGCGGCAGGCGGCTGATCAATCCCAGCGCCGCCAGCTCGCGCAAGGCTTTGCCGAATGCCGACGTATTGCCCAGGTTTCCCCCGGGAACGACAATCCAGTCCGGAACGACCCAACCCAGTTGCTGCAGCATCTCAAAGATGATGCTCTTCTGCCCTTCCAGGCGCCAGGGATTCACCGAATTGAGCAGGTAGAGACCCATATCCTGGCAAACGCTGCGGGCAATGGTCAACGCCGCATCGAAGTCTCCCTCGACCTGAATGACCCGTGCGCCGTAGGCGATGCTTTGCGCCAGTTTGCCCGCTGTGATCTTGCCCAGCGGCACAAACACGATGCACGGCAGCTCGGCGAAGGCCGCATATGAGGCGAGAGACGAGGATGTGTTGCCCGTCGATGCGCAGACAACTGCCTTTGCGCCGATCTGTGCGGCCTTGGAGACGCCCACCGTCATGCCGCGATCCTTGAAGGACCCGGTCGGGTTCTCGCCCTCGTGCTTGAGCAGCAGGCCGTCGCTGCCGGTCCAGCGGCGCAGCGAGGGATTGGCGTAGAGGTTGGTGTTGCCCTCCAGTCGCGTCACCGGTCGATCGAAATCGCCAAGCAACTCACGGTAGCGCCAGACGCCACTGGCATCCGCGCCCGTCCGGCAGGCCCACCGCTCAGCGAAGGTCCGGAGCAGGCGAGGGGCGTGCAGACCTGACAAATGGTGCTCAACGGTGAGCAGGCCGCCGCACGCGCATTCCATGCGTGGCTCGCTGGCCGGGTACGTAGCGGCGCAGTCGCCGCACACGAGTCGGGAAAGATCGGCCTGAGACGCGGGTTGGTCACTCATGGTGAGACTCCACATGACATAATGAAAAGGCGCGCCGCCAGCCAGAAGTGGGCAAGCAGCACGCCTTTGTGATTGTGTCTAACGTAGACATGATGCGCCGGGTCAATGCGATGTGTGCGCCCGGCGCAGACGTCAGTGTACCAGACACGGGCCTGCAGGTCAAGAGGACAGAGCACGCGTAAACTTGCATGCAGGCGCTGAATCTGGTAGCATAGGCACGGTTTTCATTTGAGCTACAAAGAAGAACTGTGCATGAGTTGAGGTGCTTGATGCAACAGACTGAGCTTATTCTCCCCGCGGCCGGCGAGGAATTGACGGACGCGTTCTTGGACTTCCTACAAGAGGTCTCGCGCCACCTGATCATGGCAACGGCTGTCACATCCTTCGCCTGCGCCGCAGCAGTCGTGCTCATCCCCTGGTGGGACAACGACGTGAATCTCGTCTGGCCAAGCGCGTTCACCGCCCTGGTTACCTCGTTGGTGGCGCTCGGTGTTCTTGCCGAACACGTGCGGGTTGCGCAGCTCACCTGGTTGCTGGGACTAGCATTCGCAATAGCGCTGACAGTTTTGGTTCTGGGCGAACCGGAGCCTGCCTGCTTCCTGCCGCTGCTCCCTCTACTGGCTGTTCTCGGCATGGGCTGGCCGGCTGGCGTTGTAGCCGAAGCCGTGGTTGTCGCTCTGGTGGTCGGTCTATCCTACCGCTTGGGCGCACCGTCGTTTTCGAGTCCCTTCGCACTGTCCATCATCATCGGTGGAGCGTTTGCTGCCCTGATCGGCTGGTCTGCTACACGGCATGTACGCGAGACATGGATGATCACGACGTCCTACTATGAAGATGCCCGCCTCAAGCTCCATGAGGCGCGTGAACAGAGAGTTGAGCTCAAACAGATACAGGAAGACTTGATACAGGCGAACCGGCAGCTTGCCCGCTTGACCGACCGCATGCGTGTCTTGCAGGGCGTGGCGGAGGAAGCGCGCCAGGCTAAAGAGCAGTTTGTTGCCAGCATCAGCCATGAGCTACGCACCCCCCTCAATATGATCATCGGCTTCAGCGAGATGATCAGCCAGTCACCGGCAACCTATGGTCACGCCATCCCACCTGCCCTCCTCTCCGATCTCGATGTCATCTTACGCAACAGCAGGCATCTGGCGAGTCTCATTGATGACGTGTTGGACATGAGTCAGATTGAGGCGGGACGTATGGCGCTCACCAAAGAGCGCGTCGCCCTCTATGATCTCATCAAGGCAGCGCAGAAAGCGGTTAGTCCTTTGTTTGTCTCCAAAGGTCTGTCTTTCACTTTGGACGCGCCCGCGGACTTGCCTCTCGTGTGGTGCGACCAGACACGCATCCGCGAAGTCGTACTCAACCTGCTCAGCAATGCGGGGAGGTTTACCGAAAGAGGAGGTGTCCATCTGCGTGTGTGGAGCGAAGGCCATGATGTCTTGGTGAGCGTCAGCGATACAGGTCCCGGTATCGCCTCCGAGGACATCGATAAGCTATTTCAGCCTTTTCGCCAGCTTGACGGGTCCATTCGCCGCCGCTATGGCGGCAGCGGCCTCGGCTTGAGCATTAGCAGGAGCTTCGTCGAACTCCATGGCGGTAATATGTGGCTTGAGAGCTCCAAAGGAGTGGGGACAACCTCTTTCTTCCGCTTGCCCGTTGACCCGTCCGCTCCTCTGGAAAGTAGCGCTGCCCAATGGATTAATCCGGACTGGGAAATTACCGAACGCAGCCGGCGTTCAGCGGCGCCACGGCCGCTTATTCGTCCACGTTTCCTCGTCGTCGAACGTGGCACCGCCTTGCAGAGGTTGCTCTCTCGCTATCTTGACAACCTTGACATCATTCCCGCTGCAAATCTAGAGCAAGCCAAGGCGCAGGCGGCAGCAGGCCCGGTGCAGGCAATCCTGATCAATGACGCAAGCGTGGCGCAACAGATCCAGCAAAGCCCCGAATCTCTGGCGCTACCGCCTGATACACCGGGCATTATCTGTTCACTCATAGGAACACCCGATAGCGCGGGCACACTTCAGGCAAATGGATACCTCGTCAAGCCCATTTCTTGCGCCCAGATGCTCGATGCCCTGGACCGTCTAGGATTCCAGGGCAGGCGGTTACTCTTGGTGGAAGATCAGCCCGATGCTTTGCGACTCTACCGGCGCTTCTTGGCCTCGTCCAAGAGCAGCTACCGTGTCCTCACCGCAACTAATGGCGAAGAAGCGCTCGCCGTCATGCGCAAGCAGAAACCAGATGCTGTCTTGCTGGACCTCTTCTTGCCCGGACTCGACGGTTTTGGCGTCTTGGCGGCCATGCGCCAAGACCCGGAGACGGAAAACATACCAGTCCTCGTCATATCGGCGCAGGATCCGGCTAGTCATCCCATCATCAGCAATGTCTTGACGGTCATGCGGGGCGGTGGACTGTCCACCCGCCAACTCTTGGCTTGCATAGACGCTATCCAGAAGATCCTAGCCCCGCCCCTGCTGCCAGGCGATCTAGCGCAGCCACAAAATCCAGCCGGTTGATCGGCTTACGTATGAATTGCGCCGCGCCCATAGCCATCGCCAGCGCCTCTTCAGGCAGGATCGAGCAGACGATAATCGGCGTGGTGCTCGTCTTTGGATTAACACGGAGCTGCTGCAAGAGCTCCCACCCGTCTATTCCCGGCAACATGACATCCAGAACGATGATCTTCGGTTTCAGCCTGGTTGCTAGTAACACGACGCCTTCGGGTGCAGAGCTTCCGGCAAAAGTGTAGCGCGTGCCGGTCACGTACCGTTGGTACAACTGCAGCGCGTCTGCGTTATCATCGATGACCAGCACAAGCGCCTCATCCGCACGGGGCAACGTCAAGCGCACGGTAAAAAGGTCAGGCTGATCTTCGTCAGGAATGATGGCAATAGAGCCGGCCGACAAATCAAGTAGTTGCCCGGCGGTATCCAGGCCTTCAGCCCAATTGTGACTGGAGTCCCCTGCTTCAGATGCCAGCGCCAAGGATTGCACATCTATCCGCACTTGTGCTTGGTCTGCTTGGATCTGCACACGCACGACATTCCTGGGAGCGGTGCCTACCGCTACCGTTAGAACGCTCAGCAACGCCTGGCGTAAGGCGGCGCCGGAGACAGCCACGCGTGGTAAGCTCTCGGGCATGGGGCACTGGACAGCAGTCTTCGTCATTTCTAGCAGAGGTGCTAGTGTTCTGAGAACCGATGATACCACCTCCGCAACGTCAGACGACTCATTGAGAAGCGACTTCTGCAACCATTGCATCTCTTGTTCTCGGCTGGGCCCAACGTCGCTACTGTGGCGCTCGCCTCCGGCGTCTGTTGGAAGCGCCTGTTGTGCATAATGGTGCGCCACGTCATAGTGCATCCACAGGTATTCGGCCAACGCATCTGCAGCCGCCATCTCATCACGTTCGCTCTGTCGCTGGCTGATGCCTAGGGACTCGGCCACTTCAAGCGAGGTGAACTGTTCGATATAGCGTGAATACAGAACACGATAGGTTCGCCAAGCTCTCTCTTGGTGGGGGGGCTGCACCTGGGGTTTCAGCGCCTCAATAGCCGCGAGCAGTATCTGTCGCAGCGCAGAAGTATCCGTCGGCGACGAAATGGAAAATGCGCGTGGGAGCGGGCTGCGGCGAAACTCTCTGGGGTCGTACATGCGCCGCAATGTCCAGCGTAGATCCCTAAGAAAGGACGTGAAGATCTGCTCGTCGCTCATACGGCTATCGCGTCGCCTTTACGTCGAAAAGATGGCGGAAATCGTTACCCAGATCAGATTTGGTGTGGTAACCTAGGCTGGACGATTTGTCTTGGGCGTTTGCTGTCGTGCACAAGAGATGCTGCCAGCCGCCTGTGCTAATGTACCACATCAGATGGCTATCTGCAAGAGCGCCCCAGGCACAGCGTTAAGTACGTTGCCGGGGCAGCCCGCACACCCATCGAGTTGCGCAGAACACTCTCTCGCCCTATGATGCGCAAGCACGACACCACAACGTGGCTGCGGTCAGGTAAGCAGTCGCCGTAGCCATCTGCAGCCGGTTCCATATTATAGGAGGAGGAAAGCATTATGGCTCTCTCGCGAAGGCAACTCTTACGCACATCGTTTGTGGTCGGCGCCGGCGCGCTCTTGGCCGCCTGTGGTGCAACACCGACAGCGACGCCGCTGCCGCCCACACCCACGACGGCGGCGGCAGCCAAGCCGACGTCCGCACCGACGGCAGTGCCAACCGTGGCTGTCGGGAGCAAGAAGATGACCATCCGCTGGGCGACCGGCGCGTCGGGCGCCACCGACCCCATGGGAATCATCTCGCGCTCCATCTGCGCCAAATTCATGGCCGACTTCCCCAACATCACGGTTGAACAGGAAGAGACCGCGGGCAACGACCATCAGACCAAGATTAAACTTGACGCCTCAAGCGACCGGTTGCCCGATGCCTTTACCTACTGGCGTTTGGATCCCGTTTTCGGCCTCGATCAGATCGTCAATGCCGGAAAAATCGCCGACCTGACTGACTGGACAAAGACGGATCCCTACTTTAAGGATCTCTTCGATGATGGGGCATGGAAAACAGCATCGCTTAGCGGCAAAGTCTACGGTGTGCCCAGGACAATGTTCTATGTGCAATTTGTCGCCAACAAAGAGGTACTGGATCGGGCCGGCGTGAAGCTTCCCAGCACATGGGATGAGCTCGTGGCCGCTGTGCAGACGCTAAGTACTAAGGGGGAGCTTCCCTGGGGTGCCAACAACAAGCTCGATAGCCACGCCCAGCGCATCTATAACCAGGTCATCAACCGTATGGTCGGCAACGCGCGAGCGCTGAATATGCACGCCGGCAAGGAACCCTATAACGTTCCAGAAATCGTGAATGCCGCCAAACTGCTGCAAACGCTGGTCATTGGCAAGATGCCCCCCGATGCAAGCGCCTTGGATCAACAGGCTGTCATCGCCAAGTACATCAATACAGGTAAGGCGGCCTTCGTTATAGACGGCTCCTTTGAGATACCGCTTCTTGACAAGGCCGTGCAAGAGAAAATGGTCGTCTTGGAGTTCCCATTGGTGCCCGGTGGTTCACAAACAGAAAAGAACGTCGAGAGGGACCTCACCAACCTGGTGTACGTGAACGGCAAGAGCTGGAGCGACCCCGACAGGCAACCCGTGGTCAAAGAGCTCATCAAGCGTTTCACCTCGCGTGATGCCGGCAAGCGCTATTCAGAGGAGGCCCAACAGCCTGTTCCCATGCGAGGCGTAAGTCTGGACCCAGCCAAGGTGGGTCATCTCGCCGTAGAAGGCCAGAAGTTGGCCGTCGAGCGGCCGCAGAACAAGTGGATTCCCAGCGTCATGTCGCCGGACGTGCGCGCCAAGTATGACCCCATCGTTGCTGAGTTCCTTGGCGGCAAGTATACGCCGGAGAAGTTCGTCGAGGAAACTGGGAAAATCCTGATGGGCGCCTAGGCCTCACGCCCAATACAACCGCGAACGAAGCGAGTAACACGACAGCATCAAACAAGGCATAGGAGAGGACGGACGTGGGAAGACTACGATTAAGACCAAATACGCTGCTGCTGCTGCTGCCTGCGTTCGTCCTCTACACGATTTTCTTTTTGTATCCGTTCGTCCGCACGATGTACTACAGCTTCTTCTCGTGGAACGGTATGAGCCCGGCTGTCTTCCGTGGGCTGGACAACTTTACCCACCTGCTCACCGATTCTCTCTTCCAGGCGAGCATGGTACGGGTCATTATCTGGGCGATCCTCGCTATCATCTTCAAAGTGGGCTCGGCTCTGGTGCTTGCCGCCGTCTTGCGCAAGCCGATTACCGGCTCCCGCTTCTACACGTCAGTCTTCTTCGTACCTGTTGTGATCTCTGCGGCAGCCATGAGCCTGATGTTCGGCCTCTTGTATGATTTGGATACGGGCCCGTTCAACGTTATACTGCGCGCCGTCGGCCTGGGCTCCCTGGCGCGCAATTGGCTGGGCGACGAGCATACAGCTTTCCTGGCGGTGATCATCGTCCCTATCTTCCACACGATTGGCTACTTCTTCGTTATTCTGCTGGCCGGCCTGCACGACATCTCTGAAGAGATCTATGAAGCTGCGGAGATCGATGGCGCCGGCGCCTGGCGACTGTTCACGCGTGTGACGGTACCCCTGCTGTGGCCAATCTTGCAGATTTGCATTGTTTTGGCCATTAACGGAGCTCTGCAAAGCTTCGACTACGTTTTCATCCTGACGGGTGGCGGACCCGGCTCAGCAACACAAGTTCCCGCCACCTACATGTACCAGAGAATCTTTGTTGGACTACAATGGGGCTATGGCAGCGCTATCGCGCTGGTCATTTTCCTTTTCAGCCTTGTTGTGACCCTGGTCATACGGCGGCTAACAACTTTCGAAGTGGAGTAGGACATCATGATTCCCGAGTCCGGATTCGAGCCAACTGCCGAAACCAATGAAACGCCTCACCTGCTGCCCAAGCGGATGGCAACTCGAACGTCGAGTGGTCTGTCCTCAGTCCGCCTGTCCGGCGTGGCTGTAGCCAAGTACATAGTCTTAACGGTCTACGCTGCGATCACGCTGTTTCCTCTCCTGTGGGTGGTCAGCAATTCGTTCCGGACGACAAATCAGATTCTCACCGGTATCCGGCTGTTGCCGGAATCGTTTTCCATGGTCAACTACGAGCGTGTTCTGATGTCAACCAGCATTCCGAGAGCTTTCATGAACTCGTTGACGATTGATGGGGTGAGCATCGCGCTGCTGCTCGCTGTCGTCTTGCCGCTCTCTTTTGTGCTTGCCCGCTTCCGCTTTCGCTTTGGCGTCTTCATCTATCTGTTTTTCTCTCTGGCTGTCCTCGTGCCAGCCGTGACAGTCTTGCCCATGACCTTCAAGCTCTTCAGCGACCTGCAATTGCTGGGCCATAAATACGCGATCGCCTATATATATGTTGTCCGGCAGATGCCGCTCTCAGTCTTCCTGATGGTCATGTTCATGCGCACTATTCCCGCCGAGTTGGACGAGGCAGCAATTATTGACGGGTGCGGAACGTGGGGCCTATTCTGGAACGTCATCCTGCCGCTCAGTCGCAACGGCACCGTGACCGTTGTCATCCTCTCGTTTGTAGCCATCTGGAACGATTACCTGACTGCCCTGGTCATCCTGACCCGGCCGATAGACAAAACATTGTCGGTTGTCCTATCGTATGCGCGCACCGAATATAGCGTCGACTACGGCATGCTGTCGGCAGCCATCGTCTTTGCTATCGCCCCCATGATCGTCATGTACGTCCTCCTCAAGGATAACCTGATCCAGGGCATGGCTATGGGCGCGGTCAAGGGGTAGCAGGCATTCTCGACGCTGTGCACATCCCTGTCGGCCCGCATCTGGCCAAAAAGCCAGTACTCCCTTGAAAATGCGTCTGTGGAGTGCGACGAGAGCCTGCCCCGCTCCATCGGGCAATCCCTTCGTCGCCACGACGACAGGAGTGCCCGATACAGCGGGGCAGGCTCTCGTCGTACTCCACACGGCTGGACATTTTCATTGCCGGTTGTGCCCAGGAGGGCATGGCCAACTCTGTGTAGAAGGAATGACGGAATGACTGAACGCAAGAAAGTAACCCTGTCAACATTGTTTGACAAGATGACGAAGGGAACGCCCCTCACGATGATTACCTGCTACGACTACCCGATGGCGTATCTCGTCGAGCAAGCCGGTATCGACATCGTTCTGGTCGGGGATAGCCTGGGCATGACGATGCTTGGTTATGACTCCACCCTGCCGGTCACCATGACTGACATGATTCGCCACGCGGCTGCCGTCCGGCGCGGCACGCGCAACGCCTGGTTGATTGGCGACATGCCTTATATGACCTACCAGGCATCCGACGAGTCTGCTGTCCTGAATGCCGGTCGCTTCATGGCAGAAGCGGCGTGTGACGGCATCAAGCTCGAAGGCGGGCAAGAGATGTGCTCGCGCGTACGCGCCATCGTCAATGCCGGTATCCCGGTTATGGGCCACCTTGGATTGACGCCACAGAGCGTGTCGAGCCTGGGCGGTTTCCGTTTGCAGGGCAAGAGCGGCAAGCAGGCCAAGAAACTGGTGGATGACGCCAAGGCGCTGGAGGATGCGGGGGCGATGGCTATCTTGCTCGAACTGGTCCCCGATCGCGTGTGCGAGATGATCACGGCGCGCTCGAGTGTGCCGATCATCAGTCTGGGCAGCGGGCTAAAGGCCCACGGGCAATTGTTGATCTTTCACGACATGTTTGGCCTCTATCCGCGCTTCACGCCCAAGATGGCCAAGAAGTACGCCGATGCCGGCAAACTCATCGGCGACGGACTCAAACAGTATGTTGCAGAGGTTACGAGTCTGGCCTTCCCAACCGCGGACAACTGGTTCACCATGAGAGATGAAGAATACACAGAATTGGTGCGATTATTGGAGAACGAATGAAAATCACAGATGTGTCAGTGGTCAAAGTTACGGGGCAATGGAAGGGCGCGACGTACCGACAATCTGAGCGACAGTCCCGCCAGATGGATGTCTATCCTGAGATCCCTCAGAGCGCAGGCAGCGGGAGTGGGCCAGGTAAGCTATCGGGGCTCTACGTCGAGGTTGCGACGGATGAAGGGCCAAGCGGCCTCTTTGGGCCCATCGAGGACGAACAGACGTCCATTATCCTCAAACAGTTGCGCCCCTTCCTCATTGGGCGAGATCCCCTGGCCAACGAGGCTCTCCTGGACCAGATGCTACGCCTGAATCGCCATGGACGCTCGGGTCTATTCGTCACCGGCGTTAGCGCGGTGGATTGCGCTCTGTGGGACCTGAAGGGCAAGGCGTGGGGCCAGCCTGTCTACCGTCTTCTGGGCGGACCTACCCGCGCCGCTGTGCCCGCCTACGCCAGCATGCTCGGCTTCCCCATCGATCCAGAGGGCGCGGCAGCGGCAGCACGAGAGTACAAGGGCAAAGGTTTCAGCGGTCAGAAATGGTTTTTCCGCTACGGTCCTGGCGATGGCCAGATGGGAAAGGAGCGCAACCTTGCCATGGCCCATGCTGTTCGTGACGCACTGGGGCCTCAGTACTCTCTCATGTTCGACGCCTTCATGGGCTGGGATCTGCCATACGCCCTGGAGATGGCCGCTGCGTTGGCGCCGCTCCACCCTGCCTTCCTTGAAGAACCAGTGCCGCCGGAGCGAGTCGGCGCGCTTCGCCAGATCCGGCAGGCCGGCGTGGCCGTGGCTACAGGCGAGCACGTGTATACGCGCTGGCAGGTCAAGGAGCTGCTCGTTGCCGAAGCTGTGGATGTCGTGCAGACGGACCCTGACTGGACGGGTGGCATCACAGAACTGGTGAAGATCTGCGCCGTCTGCTCAGCCTTTTCTGTTCCCATGATCGCCCATGGGCACTCGCTGCTGCCTGCTCTGCATGTGGCCGCGTCGCAATCCCCGACAATCGTGCCAATGGTCGAGTTCCTGGTGCGATACCAGGAGCACAAACAAGCCTTGCACAAGCCCATCTACGAGCCCGAGCAAGGCTCCGTCAAACTGCCTACGCTGCCGGGCCTGGGACTCGTGCTGGATGACGACAGGATCGATAGCAGAGAAAAACTCTCCTTCTGAGGACAAAGATGCAATATCGTATACTGGGACGAACCGGATACAAAGCTTCTGAGATAGGCTTCGGCGGCGCGCCGGCCGGCCTGCGCAACTACCTTGGCCAATGGGAGCCAACCGACCGCGAGGCGGCTGGCCGCGTGGAGCGCGCCATTCAGCATGCAGTCGAACAAGGTATCAACTACTTTGACACGGCGCCTGGCTATGGCGGCGGCCTGAGCGAATCGATGTTCGGGCGTGCCCTCAAACCCTATCGTGACCGCGTCTTTCTGGCGACCAAGATCAAGGGTCCCGACGAAAGCGCACTGCGCCTTAGCATCGAGGAGAGCCTCAAGCGGCTGCAGACCGACCACGTTGACCTGATCCAGTATCATGGCACCTGGTACAGTGACGCCGATGTTGAACAGTTCCTCAAGCCTGGAGGCATAATCAGCGGACTCAAGGCCCTGCGCAGTGCCGGGCTGACCCGCTTCATCGGCTTCACGACCGAGGGGCCAAACGGTGCGGCGAGCCGCCTTATCGCTACTGGCGAGTTCGATGTGGTGCAGCTTTGCTACAACCTGATCTTCCAGCACCCTTACGATCCCAGCCGCCGGGCCGGCATCATGTACGAAGCGGAAGCGCAGCAGATGGGCATCGCCATCATGCGCCCGCTTACGAGCGGCACATTCCAGCGCTGGATCGCACACATCGATCCCGGGTTTGAGCAGCGAGTCGACCTGCCGCGGGCGCTCCTCAGCTTTGTCCTCTCGAACCCGCTTACCGATGTGGCGCTTGTAGGCATGCGCTCCGCTGAACGTGTCGACACCAATTGCGCCATCGCCGATGACCTCTCGGCAAGAATTAGTATGGACGAGCTACACACTCGCTATGTCCTGGGGGCGCACGAATGACCGTCCACTTGACCGACGCTTACTGCCACGTTTCGCTGCCGCGCTTTTTGGCTGTGGAAGAACTCCTAGCTGTGCTTGATGCGCACCAGGTCCAGCATGGTGTGGTCGCCACTGCTGACACATGTCCTGACTTGCCCGAGCTCTCACGCGCCATCGTCCAACACGGCGATCGGCTGCGTGCGGTTGGTATGCCCTCGGGCAAGAGCGCGGATGATATCCAGACCTGTGTGGCCGAGCAATTAGCGGCGGGCTTTCTGGGTATCCGCTTGCCGGCCGATCTCCTCGTTCAACATCCCAAACTACTCGACATAATTGGCGAGGCTGGCGGCATCCCGTTCGTCGTCGGCGGCAACGGGCTAGCTGCAGCCGCAACGCTCTTGCTGCACTTTCTGGAAGCATATCCTGCTGGCCTTATCTGCGCCCCGCACTTTGCCGGGGTCGCGGACCCCAGCCTTTTCGATCGAGACCCTCAGGTCCGCCGCCTGTTTGAACACCCCAGGTTTCATGTCATTTTCTCGCGGCAAGGAGCACAAGACCAAAGCTTGATCAAGCCATGGGCGCGTGCAGTCGTAGAGATCGTGGGCTGGGGACGCATCATGTTCGGGAGTGAGTATCTGGTGTGCCTGTGGCGGGACGAGACGTATGCAGACACGATTGCCTGGGTGGACTGGCTGGGGCCGAACCCCGCGCAGCGCGCCGCCTACTTCTACGCCAACGCCGAGGAGCATCTCTTCGCCAGGACGCTCCGGCCGGCGAGGATAATCGGTGAGCAGTGGTCGGCAGCACGCTGGCGGCGCCCGGAGCCGGTCTGGTTGTTTCCTCGCCAGAGCCTCGATCTGCCGGAAGAGACACACCGGCGCCTGCTAACAACCTATCTGGCGCGTGGCGGTGATGCCCGGCTAGGCAGCTACCGCAGTTTCGTGGCGACGCTGATCAGCGAGCTTGCGGAGGGAAAGGCCGGATAGAACCTTGCCCGCCCGTCACCCGCCGGGCCATATCCAGATTCGTCAGCAGACAGCAGGCCTGCCGTAGGCCTGCTGTCTGCTTCTCAGACACCGCCAAACGCGACAGCCCGAAGGCGCACAGCGGTGTCTTCTTCATGCTGTACGTGACGCCACGCAACAACTTGCTCAGGCGCTGGCGGCGGGCAGAAACGTTGTCGTAGCCGAGGTAGATCTAGGTGAAGACGACAAAGCGGCCGGGGAGGCCGGTCAAGAGGAGGCGCACCTCGCCGGCGCGGTAGGCGAGCACGTCTACTCGCGGTGGAAAGCAAAGGCGTGGTTGGACACCGGCGCGGTGGACAATTCTGCAGGTGGATGCGCGTCGGGCCGGTGGTACTAGCGAGGTGAATGGACTTTAAGGGAACTGCTATTGAGTCCCAGGAAGAGCTAGCGTTCTAGTACTACTACCGTACATGGCAGCGCGTCATTCTGAGGAGCGCTCTTTGCGACAAAGAATCTCAACCGGCGGCCCCAAAGAGATGCTTCGGTCGCACAGACCGCTTCCTCAGCATGACAGGATTCGCTAACTACGGTAGTAGTACTAGCCAGCGGCGACAGCCGTTCCGGTCTGATGGTCAACCAAACGCGCCGGCCACAAGGCCGACGCTGTTTGTTGTGCTACCGGTTGAGCGCAGAGACGCGGACTCAGCCGGGGGAGGCAAGGAGATTGCCCTGCCGGTGCTGGTTGACGTCGGCCGCAGGTCAATAGCTATTGCAATCGGCTGCTGTCCGGTGTACACTATGGTGCAGAGACCCTCTGTCCGGGTCAAGGCGTCGCAGCTCAGAACAGACACAAAGGAGTGTTCACATGAACGAACGCAAGAAGGTCACGCTGTCCGTGCTCTTTGACAAGATGGCAAAGGGCATTCCCCTCACCATGATCACCTGTTACGATTACCCGATGGCCACGGTTGTCGAGCAAGCCGCGATGGACATTGTGCTGGTGGGCGATAGCCTGGGCATGACCATGCTCGGCTACGACTCGACCCTGCCGGTGACCATGGAT
>CAYOEZ010000088.1:0-17568 GCA_964402955.1 uncultured Ktedonobacterales bacterium
GAACCCTCACATAATTAGAGGGGCGTTTTGTCTCATTTCGATGCAAGCAATACACAACGATACCCTTTAGAGTAAGATTTCTGATGAGTCAATCCGGCCTATTGACAAAAACCATCGGTTGTGCTACACTTGGTATACGGCATACCGTGCACACACGAGGGGTCGATGGTTGAGAACCGTCTCTCACTGGTCTTGAACGGTGCAGATAATTCCTTGCCCCCGTTGGAACGTAGCCTGCTCAAGGATCAGGCGTGCGCGCGTCTGCGCGATCAGATCATCCTCGGCCGGATTCCCCAGGGCGCCCGCCTCGTTGAACGAGAGATCGCCCAAATCCTGCACATTAGCCGGGTCCCCGTACGCGAGGCGCTCATCGAGCTTGAGAAGGAGGGCCTCCTGATCGGCAGCCCGGGTGGGCGCCAAGTCATCGAACTGACCGAGGCGGACATCCGCGAGCTGTATGCCGTTCGCTATCCCCTGGAGAGACTGGCCATCGAACTGGCCGCAGCCAACACCTCAACTGCCAGCCACTCCACGTTGCTTGATGCCCTGCAGACGATGAGGGATGCCATCACTGGCAAAGACATTGCCTTCTTCATCTCGAGTGACGTCAGCATCCACCGCAGTATCTGGAACCAGTCGGGCAATCGTCATCTCGTCAAAGCATTGAGCGCGTTGGTGGGACCGATTCTCATGTTCACGAGCATGAATGCGGCTCACCACGATTGGCACGATGTTCTACGGATGCACAACGACATCGCGGACGGGATCATGAAAGGTGATGCGCAGGCCGCGCTGGCTAGCTACCAGCACCATCATTACACGTCGCTTGAAGGTAGTCTACGCATTTGGCACGAGTTGGGTACACTCACAAAGACAACAGACCCAGGTACTGCAGACCATGCATAAGGCGAAACGAAAGCAATAGACCGATCGAGCAGGTGGAGTGGCGTTTCGACATCGCCGCGTTCCTAAAACGGCACGGGCAGACCCACGTTCTGGTCGCCGGCGTGGATCAACTGACGCTCACGATTGGCACGCCAGAGGATGTTGACGGGCAACACGAGAGACGGCAGAGATGGGGCAGGCGCTGCCTGGGGTTCATCTGGCGGGCCGATACGAGCATTCCTGGGAGCATCCCGGTCGAGAACCTGTAGACGTTTTTCGCCTGCCAGGACACATACGGCAGGCGGAGGCTGCCTCGAGGCAGATGCGCCCAATGGCGAAAGGAGGCATACCAGCCCTCTGTCTTTGGCTTGACCATGTCTGCGTGAGTATTGACTGTCAGTAACAAGCAAGGTGACACTTGCATCCCGCCGTACCATCATCATTATCCTGAGGAGAAGCAGATGAGTCGTCAAACGGTCAGTAGAAGGGATCTCTTGAAGCTCGGCATAGGGCTGGCGACGGTATCGCTGGTCAGCGCGTGCGGGGCGACACCCACGGCTACACCAACAACGGCGCCGCCAACGCCGACCAAGCCGCCTACCCCGCCAACGGCAACGCCGGTACCTGTTCAGCCAACGGCCACCAAGCCACCGGCTGCGCCGACTGCCGCGCCGCCCACCGCTGCCCCACCCACAGTCACACCAGCGCCCAGCGCGGCCAGCTTTGACTGGATGCAGCAGAAGGGCAAGTCCCTCGTCGTTCTCTTGACCCAGTCACCCTACTACACGGTGCTGCAGAAGATGGTGCCCGACTTCGAGAAGCTAACCGGCATAAAGGTGGAGATGCAGGTTGTTCCCGAGCAGCAGGTGCGCCAGAAGCTACCCATCGAACTGAACGCCAAATCATCGGGCATAGATGTCTTCTCCTCCTCGTTGCATGTGGAGAAGGGCCTCTTTGCTAAGGCTGGTTGGTATGAGCCACTGATCAAGTACCTGGAGAATCCCAAGTTGACGCCGCCCGACTACAACTGGAAAGACTTCGGCCCATCTGGTGTGTCGTGGGTAACGCTGGCTGACGGTACGATCGTTGCCACGCCGGGCAGCCTGGGCCTCTTCTCCTTTATGTACCGCAAGGACCTCTATACTGACAAGGGCCTGAAGGCGCCCCAGACCCTTGACGATCTGCAGGCAGCGCTCAAGGCCACCCACAATCCACCAAGTGTGTATGCCTTCGTCGGCCGCGGGCTCAAGAACGCCAATGTCCCGCTTTGGGGCATGTTCCTGGTCTCCATGGGCGGCAGCTACCTGGACTCGACGGGCACCAAGCTGACCACGACCAGCACCGAAGCCGTCGAGGCAGCCAAGATGTATTCCAGCATCATGAAGACCTATGCCCCTCCGGGCGCCATCGGCTTCAACTGGAACGAGGCCCAGGGTTCCTTCTCCCAGGGGCAGGCTGGCTGCTGGCCAGATGGCCTCAACTTCGCCGCTCCGTTGGAGGACGCCACCAAGTCCAAGGTGGCCGGCAAAGTTGGCTACACGCTCTTCCCCGGGACGGCCAAGCAGAAGCCCTTCTCCGGCACAGCGATCGATGCCCTGGCCCTCAATCCCTATGGCAAGAACAAGGAAGCGGCCTGGCTCTTCAATGTCTGGGCCAGCAGCCGCGCTTCGCAGTTCAGGCTGACTGTCGAAGGCTCGTTTAACGGCACGCGCCTGTCCATCTACGATGATCCGGAATACGTCAAAGCGCAGCCGTTGCCCAAGGAGTGGACCGAAGCTGTCAAGGGCTCAATCGCGTCGGGCCGGCCGCAATTGCCGCAGATCACGGACGTCACCCAGTTCCGCGACATCTTTGGCATCGCCCTGACCAAGATGATCGAAGGCGGCGATGCTAAGGCGCTGCTAGAAGACGCGACCAAGGAGTTCGAGCCGATTCTTAAGAAGAGCCTCGAAGGGTAATCTACCAGACATGCAGCCGAGAACCTGCATTCTTTCCGGCTGCATGTCTGCGGGTCGATCCCCCTGCTGGGCAGGCGCAAGCTGCCCGTACCTTCGGCTGTTGTCGCCGCGATCGCCAGTCACGGCTACGATACCGCGAGTCCCAACCAATGGGCGTCCGAAGGCATCGTGTCAGACGGAGAAGGCGCATGACTGTCTCTACTGCTCGTGACGGCGTGGCTGCACGATGGCACAGGCTCGCCCTCTATGTAGACCGCCACCTTTACACATTGATGATTCTGCCCGCGGCAGTGGTGCTCCTGCTTATCATCGCCTTTCCGCTGGCCTACAGCGTGTGGATGAGCGTCCACGAATACTCCATGGGCGCCACAACGCCGCCACGCTTCGTTGCTATGGCCAACTATGTGAAGCTACTCACCGATCATCGTTTCCAGACAGCGGTGCCGCGCACGCTCTTCTTCACCCTGTTGGGTGTGGCCGGCCCCGTTCTCGTTGGAACGGTTGCTGCTTTGGCCTTCACCCGCACCTATCCAGGCCGTGGGCTGCTGCGTACTATCTTCACGCTGCCCATGCTGGCAACGCCCGTCTCCATCGCTCTGATCTGGCAGATGATGTTTCATCCACAGCTTGGTGTGCTCAATTATCTACTCAGCCTGATCAAGGTTCCTCCTTTCTTATGGGTGTTCTCCAGCAATTCCGTCATACCCTCCCTGGCCCTGGTGGAGACCTGGCAGTGGACACCGTTTGTGATGTTGATCGTGTTGGGCGGCCTTGCCTCGCTGCCCGAAGAGCCAGTTGAGGCCGCGCGCATTGATGGCGCATCGTACTTGCAGATTCTGCGCTACGTCACGTTGCCCCTGCTTTGGCCTTACATCATGGTGGCGATCGTGCTGCGCTCCATCGACGCGCTCAAGTCGTTTGACATCATCTACGTCATTACGCAAGGCGGCCCGGGGACGGCATCGGAGACGATCAACATCTTCCTCTATCTCCAGGCCTTTGCTTTCTACAACGTGGGGTATGCCTCGGCCGTTGTGGTCATCTTCTTCTTGACTATCATGCTGTTGAGTGTGGGACTTCTCATCGTGAGGCGAAAGACGTCATGGCAATAAAACCACGCAAGCTTCTGGATGGTGTTGCCTTTGGCAGCTTTGTCTTCGCCCTGATGCTGCCTACCCTGTTCTTCTTTTTCTGGATGATCTCGCTGTCCCTGAAGACCGACGCCGATAATCTGTCCTTCCCGCCGATCTTCATCCCATCGGCGCTGACAGTGAAGAGCTATGCCAGTGTCTTTGAGAGCAGCCCCTTCGGCCGCTACGCCCTAAACAGCCTGATCGTGGCTGTGGGAGCAACGTCGCTGTCGTTGCTCCTGGGCGTGCCAGCGGCATATGGCATTGCCCGCTCGCGACGCTATGGCTCGGCGCTCTTCATCCTTGTCGCCCGCATGACACCGGCCCTGAGCTTTCTCATTCCCTGGTTTATCCTCTTCCAGCGTTTGGGCCTGTCCAACACCTACCAATCGCTCATTCTCACGCACATCATCATCGGCCTTCCGTTGGTCATCTGGATCATGTTGGGCTTTTTTGAAGACATCCACCCCGAGCTGGAGGATGCTGCGGTCATAGATGGCTGTTCGCACTTTGGCAGTTTCATGCGTGTGGCCGTGCCGCTGACCAGGCCCGGAATAGCCGTGTCGGGCATCCTTGCCTTCATCTTCTCGTGGAACAACTTCATCTTCGCCGTCGTCCTGGCAGGGCCGCGCTTGCAGACGCTGCCCGTGGCCATTTTCAACGTGTTGACCTTTGAGCAGATCAACTGGGGGCCGTTAGCAGCCGCAGCCTTGCTCGTGACAGCACCTGTGCTCGTTCTGGCTGTCATGGTGCAGCGCAATATCATTACCGGCCTCGCTGCCGGAGGACTGAAGGGCTGAGAACATGTACACCTCGTTCGAGGATGCAGTCAAGGAGTACCTGACGCCAGTGCCGACGCCGGCTGGTCTATCCAGCCGCGAGCTCGTGCGCAAGGCAATCGAGTTCGACAATCCCCCCTGCCTGCCGTATAGCTCGATGTCCCCCCTGAGCGGCGACTTCTGCGAGTATCGGGTACTGGAGATCGTTGCCAGCTTGTTCCAGAAGGACAAGAAGCCATTCGGCACTGTCTACTACGACGAGTGGGGAGTTGGTCTGGAAGTGACCGGACGGGATTGGGACCAGGCTATCCACTATCCGTTGCAGAACTTGAGCACACTTGACAGCTATCACTTCCCTCCGGCAATCACACCCGAGCGTCTGGCATGGGCGTTTCCCCATCTGCAGCGCGGGGCGGAAGAGGGGAAGTACGTCATTGGTCGCGATCCTATCATGATGGCGGAGCGAGTGCGCTCTCTCATGGGTTTTGAAGAGATGATGATGGCTCCCTACACGCACCCGGATGAGTTGTGCGCGCTGTTGGCCCGGCTGACCAGCATGACCATCGAGGCCATCGAGTTCTGGGCATCGTTAGGCTATGTGCATGGCTTCATGACGAGCCAGGATTGGGGGCTGCAAACTGGTCTGCAAATGAAGCCAGAGACGTTTCGTGAGTTCTACAAACCGTACTACGCGCAGTTGACCGACGCCTGCCATCGCCACGGCCTGCACCTCATGTGGCACAATTGCGGCTACATCGTGGACATTATCCCCGACATGATCGAGCTGGGGGTAGACGTCGTGCAACTCGATCAACCGCGCGTGATGGGCCATCAATTGCTGGCGGAGAGATTCGGCGGCAGGATTGCCTTCTTCAACTCGGTGGACATCCAGTTCATGGTCCAGCCCGACGTCCCGCTCACGGATCGGCAGATTGAGGACGAGGTGGCGGAAATGGTTCGCCCCTTCCACACCCTGCCGGGGGGACTTCTGCTACGCCAGTACATTGCACCGCACTCGGTTGGCATCACCGAGCATCAGAATAGGGTCGCCCACGCCGCATTTCTCAAGTATGGGCTCAGGGAGCTTTGACGCATGAATGGATATGAACGGGTGTTGACGGCGCTACGCCTGGGCCAGCCAGACCGTGTGCCGATCGTTGAGACGAGCATAGACCCCAAGGTGATTGATGGGATCGTGCCAGGGGGCGACGTGCCGGCTCTTGTAGAGGCGCTTGATCTGGACGCCATCGGCTGCGGGCCCTACTACCGGCGCGAGACACTCGATGCTGACCGCTATCGCGATGAGTGGGGCACCGTCTACCATGCTGATGCCGAGTTGTACGGCTCACCAGTGGATGGGCCAATTCACCGTGCTGGTGATCTGCGCGGCTATAGACCGCCCGATCCCCTGGATGTCGAACGCCTGGGCAACCTTCCAGCTTATGTCAAGAAGTTCAAAGGCAAGCGCGCCATCATCTGGCACCAGCGCGAAGCATTCATGACCACAGCCCTGCTCTCCGGCCTGCAGGAGTTCTTGATGATGCTCTACGACGAACCCGACCTGGTGCGCGAGATGGTGGCGATGGTTGTCGATGTCCATGTCACCCTGGTGCGGCGGGCGGTGCGCGCCGGCGCCGACGTCGTCTCTCTGGGTGACGACTACGCCTGGCGGACGGGGCCGATGATGTCGGTTGCCATGTTCCGCGAGTTCTTCCAGCCGGGGATGGCGCGCGTTGTGCAGGCAGCACACGATGAAGGCGCTCTGGTCGTTAAGCACTGCGACGGCAACATCTGGGAGTTGATGGAGCCGTTCGCCGCGACTGGCATCGACGCGATTAACCCGTTGGAGCCGATTGCCGCTATGGATCTGGCCGAGGTCAAACGGCGCTATGGGCACAGGTTGTGTTTGATCGGCAACGTAGACTGCGGCTACATCCTGAGCGAAGCGCCATTGCCTGAGGTCATCGCTGCAGTCAAGAAGTGCATCCGTGACGGGGGTCCGGGAGGCGGTTATATCCTTAGCTCGTCGAATAGCCTGCATTCCTCCGTCCGCCCCGAAAACTACGTGGCCATGGTCGAAGCGGGGCACACGTATGGACGGTACCCCCTGCACATGAAAGTGCTTTAGGGCAGCGGGGTCACGACTATCGGGTTTTGGGTACAGAGTGCAGCGGACACCGACAGTGCGCAGCACAAAAGAGCACTGCACTCTGTGTGCTCTGCGTGCTCTGCGCTGAGACGCCTCTCTCCGACGAACTGCTAGACAGCACAGCCCGGCAGGAGCGACAGAGATGCGAGACCAAACAGCGCCGGAGCGCGACTGGAATACCCTCATGAGGCGCCACATGGCCTTCTGGTCATGTGCTGCAGTCGATCGCCCGCTCATCTGCGCGCTCTACGATGCGTACGTGGACACCGAATTGGTGGCGCGCACCGTGGGCGCAGGCGAGCTAACACCTGACCGGGTCAATGTAACGGCGATTCTGCCGGAGTACGACAAGGTAGCCCGCGCCCGCGAGCTCATCGGCGACGACATGATCGGCCTGGGCGAACCGCCGCTCGGCATACCCTGGCTGGAAGCGATGTGCGGCTGCCGGGTGATGGTTCCCGAGGGTAGGAGTCTGTGGCCGGAGCCGCCGGTGAGTGCGCATGGGCAGGCGCAAGCTGCCCCTACGATCACGGACATATCTGTCTCCCCTGACAACCCCTGGCTCGGCAAACTGCTCGAGGCAATGCGTACGGTCGTTGACTATGTTGGTGGGCGCTACGGCGTGAGCATAGGTCACATGCGAGGACCAACTGATATCCTCGTGGCGCTGCTTGGCTCCGAGCCATTCTCCTTGGCTTTGTACGATGACCCCGAACGCATCACCCGCCTGGCGAAGCAGGCAGCGGGCATCTGGCTGCATGTCGCCCGCTCTATGGCGGAGATCGTGCCGCCCTACCGTGGCGGGTATGTCATGCGCCAGTTCGGTCTGTGGTCGCCAGGCCCGTCGGTCTGGCTCCAGGATGACACATCGAGCATGATGTCTCTGTCGCACTACCGGCAGTTCTTCCTGGAGCCGATGCGCGCCAGGTCTGTTTTCCCCTACGGTGTTCTGCACCTGCACATCCAGTCCCTGCACATCGCCGAGACACTGGTCAGCGTGCGCAACATCCGTGCTATCAACGTTTACTTTGACTCGCCTCTCGTCTCTCTTCACGACGCCATGCCGGTCCTGCGCCGCCTGCAAGAGCGCCGCATGCCGTTGATCCTGGCCAAGACCGTCTATGAGGGCCTCACGCTCGAGGAGTACCGGGAGATACTCGACAGCCTATCGCCCAATGGCCTGAGCGTCCACCTCAAAGCGGCTTCGATTGAAGAAGGCCGAGAGGTCATGGCCAACGTAACTGCCCAACGGCGGAGATGATTCGCATTGCTGGCAGCAAGACCCCTTGCCTGCACTCGCGCAGCGGGTGTGGGCGTCCCACCAAAGCAAGCATCGGCCAGAGCGCGTCACCACCCTCCCGTGATCTCTCGGGCGCGGCGCAGGATCGCGCCAGCGGCCTGCGTGATCCAGTCATAGTCATCTCCCAGGATCGTGAAATTGCTACCGCGCTTGACCCACGCAGCGTAGTCTTCTGCTGCGCCCTGAACAGCGATGCCAACAGGGACCTTGGCTGCCTTGCACTTGGCGATTGTCGCGGACATTGCCGCCGTCCCCGTCGCTGCCGCCATCAATATGTGTGGACACAAACCGCCTGCTGTCGGGGGCGGTTTTGTTGTGTACGCTGCCGGCCCGGTCTTCCTGGGCGCTCCAGGGAAAGCGCAGGACGAGCCGGGGACAGGCGGTTCGGGGGATGCGGCGGCGACTATGCTGGTGCAACAACGCCGTGACCTGCTCCGTCGTGAACCGTCTGTGAACCTGTTTCAAAAACCATCCTTGATGTAGTCTGGAGGGACTATACCACAAGCGGTTCACTTTTCAACCTCAAACAGCTCACTTTTCATCTCTAACTGACAACGAGCGCCAGTAGGCGCTGTCAATCAAATGATAATGTCACTGACGGCGGGTCGTTCTATCAAGCAATGTCACCAAGCCACGTCCTCCTTTGGCGAGGGTGTTATGATGTGCAGCTATCTGCACACGGTAGGGCAAGGATGTAGTCCAACAGGTCGTAGATATCCTGCTTGAGACGGCGCGGATTTGTTTGGTCACGCAGGCGCTCCAGTTCCTCTTGCTTGTCCGCGGCGAGTGTCTTGGTGGCACAGAGCCGGTCAAAGGGTGGCCTGGCATCATCGTAGTGCCGCTTGACCGTAAGGCGTCGTCAACCTCTGGCCCGTAGGTGCGCCCGCGCCGGCTTGGGCGGGGATGGCGGGCAAGTTCGCCCTTGAGCAAACGGATGAGCGTCTTGCGGTGCAGATCCGTGACCGCTCCCATCTCATCCAGCAAGTGTCCGCGTTCCTCCTTGGCGGCTCGGACATAGCGTAGGTGTACGATCGTCAGATACTTACGGCGGTCGTCAATCGTCATCTTAACTGCGGCTGGCATAGTCTTCTCCTTGGTGACATTTTCGTTCGTGAAGACCATACCACGTCGGTGACATTATAGATGATAGAGAGCGGTTGCTTGACAAATCACGGCGGGAGTGATAAACTTTGCTCATGGTCCTCGAAGAACTGTTTCTCTACCATGTACTCCTTTCATTGGTGAATGCAACTTAGCTAAGATAGTGTATACTTATGGCGGCAAATAGGCGCGGTCTGCTGCGAGGGCCGCGCTGCGCGTTGCCTTCTCCCGTTGAACTCTATCTACCGAGTATGCGGGGGGCCGCTGGCTCAGCCGTTCGACAGTATAGCCGTGTCGCCCCGAGGAATCATCGACGCGTTTATGCTCTGAGTAGAACAACCCAGGAGGCATAACTGCATGACTCTTCCCTATCTGGTGACCCTCATTACCTTCATCCCCCTGGTTGGGGCAATTCTGGTGGCTCTTCTCCCCAAAGAGAACGTCAATGCCATCAAGTGGACAGCTTTTGCCGTCAGCCTCATCGTCCTTGTCCTTGCCGGCGCCCTCTGGCTGACCTATGCTCCCGACAAGTCCGGGGGTATGGCCTTTGAGGAAATCTACGAGTGGATCCCCGCACTGGGCGTGCGCTACCATGTCGGCGTCGACGGTCTGAGCATACCACTGGTGTTCCTGACTGCCCTTCTCACCTCCGTTTCCATCCTGTATTCCTTCATCATCAAAGAGCGGCCCAAGGAATACTTCGCGCTGTTTCTTCTGCTCGAAGTGGGCATGACGGGCGTCTTCGTGTCGCTGGACTACTTCCTGTTCTACCTGTTCTGGGAAGTCAGTCTCGTGCCTATGTATTTTCTCATCGGCGTCTGGGGAGGGCCGCGCAAGGAATATGCGGCGATCAAGTTTTTCCTCTATACGTTGGCTGGAAGCGTGCTTATGCTGCTGGCGATCCTTGGCATCTACTTCAACACCGGCGCCACAACCTTCGATATGGTTGAGCTGGCCAAATTGCAGCCGTTCTCTGGCGACATGTTCTATCAGATGCTGGCTTTCCTGGGCTTCTTCGTTGCCTTTGCTATCAAAGTTCCCCTTTTCCCCTTCCACACCTGGCTGCCCGACGCCCATGTTGAAGCGCCAACGGCCGGCTCGGTCGTCCTTGCCGGCATCCTGCTGAAGCTGGGCGGCTATGGCATGTTCCGCGTGCTGCTCCCGACCTTCCCTGAGGCGGCGCGTGAGGCGGCGCCCTGGGTCGTTGTCCTGGCGCTGATCAGTATCGTCTATGGCGCACTGGTCGCCATGGCGCAGAAGGACTTCAAGAAACTGATCGCCTACTCCTCCGTGAACCATATGGGCTATGTGATGCTCGGCTTCGCCGCCGGCGCCGCGGTCACAGCGGCCAACGCTGCCGACAAGGCAATCGCCCTCAATGGCGCTGTGTTGCAGATGTTCAACCATGGTGTGATCACGGGGGCGCTCTTCTTGCTCGTCGGTGTGGTCTATGAGCGCACGCACAACCGTGACCTGGACAAGTATGGCGGTCTGGGCGCCAAGATTCCCGTCTATGGCGGCTTCCTGATGGTGACGGTGCTGGCATCGCTGGGCCTGCCAGGGTTGGCCGGTTTTGTCAGTGAATTCTCGATCTTCCGCGGCGCGTTCCCTGCCTACCCAGAGCTGACTGCTCTGTCTCTGGTTGGCGTGGTGGTCACGGCGGCCTTCCTGCTCTGGACCTTGCAGCGCATTCTGATGGGAGCAGAAAAGGTGTCGTACCCGCATCTGACGGACATGGATATGCGTGAGAAGGTCTGCCTGATACCGCTGGTAGCGGCGATGGTTATCGTGGGCGTCTATCCCGGGCCATTGCTCGACATGATTGGCGCCACACTGCGGGCGTTGGGATTGGGAATGTAGATTGTCCAGGCGTCCGAAGTCTCCGCGATTTCGGACGCCTTGTACTGTGTTCATAGCCTGACACATTTCGGAGGCGAACCTTGCCAGAGATACTACTTGCGACGTCGCCGGTTCTCATTCTGCTACTCTTTGCCGTGATTGTCCTGGTGGTTGATATCGCGGCGACGCGTGTGCGGCTGTCGGGACGCCCGCCACGCCCCGTTTCGGAGCCGGTTTATGTGCCATGGCTACCGCTTGTGGCGGTTGTGGGCCTGGCCCTGTCGCTACTGGCGGCCATCTTCGTCTTGCCGGCTGAGGGCAAGGGTTACTTCGGCGGCATGATCGCCGTCGATAGCTTCGCGCGCTTCTTCGCCATTGTGGTCTGCCTGGCGGTGGGGTTGGTTGCACTGTCGGCTGTGGATTACTTCAAGAGCCATCGCAACGCGGGCGAGTTCTATGCGCTGCTCTTGCTGTCGGCGGTGGCGGTCATGCTCGTCGCATCGTCCACCAACCTGATCATGATCTTTCTGAGCCTGGAGTTTCTGACGCTCACGACGGCAGTCCTTGTGTGCTATCTCTACGACAATCAGAAATCCACGGAAGCCGCGATCAAGTTCTTCCTCTTCAGCGTGCTATCGGCTGCGGTGCTCCTCTATGGCCTTTCTTTCCTGTTTGGCTTGACCGGTCGCCTGGACCTGCCTGGCATCGCCACTGGCCTGGGCAGCCTGCCCGAAGTGAGCTTGCGTTGGGGCGGGAGTGCTGCTCTGATCTTCATTCTTGCCGGCCTGGGCTTCAAGATCGCCGCCGTACCGTTTCACCAGTGGGCGCCCGATGCATACGAAGGCGCGCCCACGCCCGTGACGGCGTTTATGTCGGTGGCGTCAAAGGCCGCCGGGTTTGCCATCCTGGCCCGCCTCCTGCTGACCGTCTTCGATGCGACGAGCATCAACTGGACGGCAGCGTTGGCTGTTCTCTCGCTGCTCACGATGACACTGGGCAATCTGGTTGCCATCGTGCAGAAAGACATGAAGCGTCTGTTCGCCTATTCGTCCATCGCCAACATGGGCTATGTCCTGATCGGGCTGGCGGCGGTAGGCCCACAGCGTGACGGTCTGGCGGCTGTGCTCCTCTACATCTTCGCCTACATCTTTACCAATCTGGGCGCATTTGCGATCATCATGGTCATGGAGCGTTCGACCGGCACGACGGCGATCGCTGAGTATGCTGGACTGGCGCGTCGCTCGCCGGCGCTGGCGATCGGCATGGTCGTGTTCATGCTGTCTCTGATCGGGTTCCCCTCGACGGCGGGATTTATTGGCAAGTTCTTCGTCTTTGCCGCGGCGGTCAACAACAACTATCTGTGGCTGGCGCTGGCTGGCGTGATCAACAGCGTCATTTCCGTGTATTACTACTTCAACATCGTGCGCCTGATGTTCTTTGAACAACAGGGCGATGCGACCCGCGCCGTTGTTCAGACGGGTCTGCTGCAAGGGGTCTGGATAGCGTCGGTGGCTATGACCTTTGTCATTGGCCTGTATCCGCAGCCATTCATTGAGCTGGTACGCATGTCGAGCAGGCTTTTCACCGGCGCGTAGATCAGGCATCCACACGACGTAGAGACAGGCTTGAGCCAGCCGCCTACGCTGCAGATCGACAAGGCCGTCTGTGCAGGCTTTGCCTTGCCGTTGCAGTGTCGTCTTCAGACTTCCGAAGCCATCGAGGCGTCGGAAGTCTTTGGCTTTTGGAGAGCCAGCAAATTCTTCGTCGAAGGAAGGAATTGCATGTTCAACGTCATTATTCTCGGCCTGACCAGCTTGCTGACGGACATCAGCTCAGAAATGGTCTACCCCTTGATTCCCCTCTACCTGACCGCGGTGCTGGGCGCGTCGCCGGCCATCATTGGCGTCATCGAGGGCATCGCCGAAAGCCTGGCCAGCATCTTGCGCGTTTTCTCTGGCTACTTCTCGGACAAACTGCAGCAGCGTAAGTCGATCACGATTCTTGGCTATTCAGGAAGCGCCATCGGCAAGGCACTGCTCTATGTTGCAGTGTCATGGCCGCTGGTGTTGGTCAGCCGGGTGGTCGACCGCTTTGGCAAGGGCATTCGCAGCGCGCCGCGTGATGCGCTGATCGCTGACTCGACGGACGCCGACAAGCGCGGCAACGCCTTTGGCCTGCACCGGGCGATGGATGCATCAGGCGCAACGCTCGGAGTCATTATCGCCTATCTGTTGTTTGTGTCGGTCAAAGACGAATTCAAAACCACCTTCCTGCTGTCGATCATCCCTGCCGTGTTGGGTGTGCTGGTGCTCTTCTTTGTGCGCGAGAAGAAGGCGTCGCCAACTGTCCAGGCCGTCCGCCCGCAGCGTGAGGCGTGGTGGAAGAACCTTGGGCAGCGCTGGAATGCCCTCGACCGGCGGCTCAAGCTGTTCCTGGTCATCGTCTTCGTCTTCACGCTCGGCAACTCGTCCAATCAATTCTTGCTCTTGCGCGCTAAGGATCGCGGGGCCAGCGACGCTACAGTCATCCTGATGTACCTGGTCTTCAACCTGGTCAAGGCGCTGGTATCGTGGCCGGCGGGGCGCTTGTCGGACGGCGTTGGGCGTAAGCCACTGCTTGCCGCTGGTTACCTGACGTATGGGCTTGTCTATCTTGGCTTTGCCCTGCTCTCCCCCAGCGCATTGTGGGGGCTGTTCGCCGTCTATGGGGTCTATATCGCCCTGACAGAGGGCGTCGAGAAAGCCCTCGTTTCGGACATCGCGCCGAACGATCTGCGGGCGACGCTGATTGGTCTGCACGGGACGTTTACGGCAGTCGGCTTGCTGCCTGCGTCCGTCCTGGCCGGGTTTCTGTGGAACACCTTCGGGGCGGCTGCGCCGTTCTATTTCGGGGGAGCAATGGGCGGTTTGGCTGCCGCGGCGTTGTGGCTGCTGATCTGACGCATGGCATCCGATTGCCAGAGAAATAGAAGCGAGCGGCTTGCTGCAGGCCGCTCGCTTCTGTGCTATGCTGACCAGTGCGCTACGCAGCCGTAGCAACTACTGGTACCCTCAACCGCACGGCGTAGTAGTGTCCGTTGGCAGGGCCGCGGCCGCTGCTACTGTTGGGCTTGCCAGCGGCGAGGGCGGCAGTGTGGGCGAGGTGGGTTGCATGGGGGGCGTCGGTGTGTTGGGGTTGTCTCCACAGGCGACGACCGCCGTCATAAGGATGACGAGAACGAGAGCAAGAATGAGCAGGCGATAGCCTGGTCTAACGTGCATGATGTGAACCTCCGTGATAGGCGGGACAGACGAATCCTGGGACGCTGCTAGTGTACCACCTGCGGGCATGATGTGTCAATGCGGCCTCTGCTACCATTTGCTATACTGGTCGGTCATCTTGCGGTACTGGATGAACGGTTCGTTGATGATTTTGGTCTCGATGATGATGTCGGCAGCCTCTTCGCACATGGTCGTCCAGTGAAACGCCTCTTCCAGCGTCTGGCCGATGGCAAAAGAGCCGTGCCCGCGCAACATGACCACCTTGTATTCCTTGAGCGCGACGGCGACCGCGCTTGCCATCTCCGGCGTGCCCGATGCAAACTCGACCTGCAAGACGGGCACCTTCTTCATATTGTATGATCCCTCGTTGTCGACGGGAATGATCTCATCGCGCGAGAGCGACAGGGCAATGGCCGTGCGCGAGTGCGTATGCACAACGGCCAGCGCCGGGGTCGCCAGATAGATGGCCCGATGGACGATCAACTCTGTGGATGCAAGCACGACGCCGCTATCGTTGCGGTCTAGCGCCGTCTCGACCAGATCGTCGGGACGCAGCCGGCCCAACATCGCCCCTCGCCGCTTGATCACGATCCTGTCACCCACACGCACGCTGATGTTGCCGCCATGCGAGCTAATCAGCCCGCTCACAAAAATGTCGCGACCGATGTCGCGAAACTGCTCGTACAGCCTTTCGTCAATCACACATATACTCCCGTTAGATCTTGTCCAGGTCCAGGCGCTTGAGGGTGGCAGCGGTAGGTATCCCCTGGACGTCCCAGCCGCGCGTACGATAATACTCGGCGAGCATCGGCTCCAGGTGTACGACCCAGCCTTTGGCCGGGCCGGCGGCGACAGGCTCTTTGAGCAGGCGGGGCGGCAGCGTGTCGTCGGCCCTGGTGAAGCCCTCACGTAAGTTGTACATGCGCTCAAGGTTCCAGATGCGCTCGCCGATGTCGTGAATCCCGCCCGCCGTGTACTCAATGCCAGTGACGGCGGCAAGGGCGCGCGCCAGATAGTCGTCGCCGACGGCGGTGTTAACGAACTTGCAGACGCCCATCGCATCGATGACCGCGGCCATGTTCTGGTGATTGATGACGAAGCCGGCCTTGCCCTGGTATTGGAAGCGGTCAATCAGCTTGGGCAAGCCCAGCACTTCGGCGCCAACCATGTTGCCGCGCATGTGGCAGGCGCCGCGGTTCGATGTGGCGTAGAGCAGACCCTGGCCCTGCATGCCGCGCGGATCGTAGGCCGGCATCTCCAGCCCTTTGACCGACATCGATAGCTCCGGCGCGCCATGCGCCTGTGCCAGGCGCGCGCTGCCCTCGGCCAGCGCGTCGCCGATGCCGCTGCGCTGGGCGATAGCTGTGAGCATGGGGGCGAGTTGGTCGGCGCGTCCGAAGCACAGATCGCTCTTGAGCATGCCTTTTTCTGTCAGCTCCATGGCGCAGGCGATGGTGCTGCCGGCGGAGATGGTGTCCATGCCCAGATCGTTGCACAGGTAGTTGGCTTCTGTCACGGCAACGAGATCGGAAACGCCGCAGGCCGCGCCCAGCGCCCACACTGTCTCGTATTCCGGGCCTTCGCCCTCAGCCTTGTCTGTCTTCGTGTAACGAGCGCAGGCGATGGGGCAGGCCCAACAGGCCGTGTTCTTGACCAGGATAGTCTCGGCAATGGCTTCGCCTGAGATGTCGTCGGCGTGCTCAAACTGGCTTTGCTGGAAATTACGGGTGGGGAAGGCCCCCATCGTGTTCATGATGTTGACCAGCACAGCCGTGCCGAACTCCGGGTAGCCCTGTGACGTGACGGGGTTGGACTTGAGCATCTTGCTCGATTCGTAGCGCACGAACTTCAGTTGCTCAGGGTTCTGCACGGTGGGCTTCTCGTCGCCGGAGATGACGATCGCCTTGAGCCGCTTCGATCCCATGACCGCGCCGGGGCCGCCGCGCCCCAGGGCGCGATACTTGTCGTTCATGATGGCGGCGAAGCGCACCATGTTTTCGCCCGCCGGGCCGATGCAGAGCACATTGTGCGTCTTGTCGCCCAACGCGTCCGTTGTCTGCGAGACAGTCTTGCCCCAGAGGCGCGTGGCGTCTCTGAACTGCACGCCCCGAGGGGTAATCTCCAGATACATCGGCTGCGCAGCCTGGCCGGTCACAATGATGGCGTCATAGCCAGCGTTCTTGAAGCGCATGCCCCACGTGCCGCCGGAGTTGGCATCGAGGATCGTTCCTGTCTGGGGGGATTTGGTGGTGACAGAATAGCGCCCGCTTGTCTGGTAGCCGGAGCCGGTCATCGGCCCGTTGGCGAAGATGAGTACGTTGGCGGGGCTAAGGGGATCGACGTCGGGGCCAACCATGTCCCAGAAAAGCCGGGCGCCCAGCCCGCGCCCACCGAGGTAGTCGCGGGCCAGGGTCGCGTCGAGTGGCTTTTCTTCCGTCGTCTGAGTCGTCAGGTTGATGTTGAGAAGCTTACCTTGCCATCCATACACCAGTGTTATGCTCCTCCGTATCCGCCGGCGGCGTTTTTGTCGGTTTCGCGTTCTGCAGCGATCTTGGCTCGATAGCCGCTTGTGCGATAGGCGGCGATGGGATCGGGGGCCAGACCCATTTCGATGCGCACCTGCTGCAGGAGCGGGCGCACATCGTTCTCGAAAGCGTCGAGCAGCACCTGATGTGCGCCAAGGACATCGCCCTCGAGCTGCCGCTTGGCCAACGTCGCGGGGTCAACCAACAGAGCTTTGGCATAAGCGACCTGGCAATTGATGAGCGACAGGAGCATGGCTTCGATTTTGTCTTCGATGTTGTGGCTCTGGTCGATCATGTACATCGTGTTCTTGCTCGTCGCGGCCTGGACCTTGTCGCCGGTCGCTGCGCCCACAAGCTCATTATAGACAAGGAACAACTCAAAGGGATTGACAGAGCCGACAATCAGATCGTCGTCGCCATACTTGCGATTGTTGAAGTGGAAGCCGCCCAGCTTGCCTTCAGCCAGCAGGAGGGCGACGATGTGCTCGACGTTGGTGCCCTGGGGGTGGTGGCCCAGGTCGATCAGTACCTGCGCCTGGGGGCCAAGCTTGAGCGCCATGCGATAGGCTGTGCCCCAGTCGGACAGATCGGTGTGGTAGAAGGCCGGCTCGTAGAACTTGTACTCGATCAGGAAGCGGGTGT
>CAYOEZ010000089.1:0-17466 GCA_964402955.1 uncultured Ktedonobacterales bacterium
CCGCGTGGTTTGTTCCTGCGGGTGTATGGCGGGGGGCGGGCCGGGCTCCCCACGTGGGGGTTCCGGTTGAGGCCTTCGCGGTCCACGGTCATGCGGTGGGGGAGGCAAGCCGGGTCAGGTACGACGATGAAGGGCGGCCGTTTCGCGATGGCGCCGCTCGCTGCATCGTAGTCGAAGGCGTAGATGGTGCGGAAGGGGGAATCGGTGAAGTACATCGTCTTCTTGTCCAGGCTCCAGCCGATACCGTTGGGGCAGCGTAGCTCGCTCGCCATGATGTGCACAGAGCCGTCGGGATCGAGCCGGTACAGGTCGCCGCTCTGCAGTTTTGTGTCCGTCTCGTGCATCGTTCCCGCATAAAAGCGGCCGCGTGCGTCAACTTTGCCGTCGTTGAAGCGCATGGCCAGGCCGGTAATCGGGTTGGCGATGGGTGTGGCGCTGGCCTTTTCATCCCAGGCCATGAAGCCGTGCTTGGTTGCCATAACCAGACCGCCTTTGGCGCGCAGGCCCAGGCAGCCAATGGAAAAGCCGAGCTTGAAGGTCTGGTGCTGGCTGTTGGCGGGATTCCAGCGATGGAGGACGCCAGGGGTGAGGTCGACCCAGTACAGCATCTGTTCTGTGCCGTTCCAGATTGGGCCTTCACCAAGGTAGTTGTTCACCGCGACGACTCGTTCAACGTCAGCCATGAGAGCCTCCCCGTCAGAGTTGTGCACCGCATGGTGCAGCGTGCGTGGCGCTATCATAGCACATCCGGCAGGGAAAAGACAACCCTCCCGGCATATACTTGCCATGTGGCTGCGGACGCGCTATAATCAGCACCGTCCCCGATAACAATCCTACAATAGCACAAAGGAGTGATCCCCATGAGAGTTGGCATTATCGGCGCGGGTGGCATCGTGCAGTTCGCACACCTCCCAGGCTACCAGCGCATTGCGGGTGTTGAGGTTGTTGCGATCAGCGATGCTGTTGCAGCCCGCGCCCAGGAGATGGCCGCCAAGCACGGCATCCCTAACGTCTTCACTGACTTTCGTGATATGCTGGAGCTGAAGCTGGACGCCGTCAGCGTTTGTGTTCCCAATGCCATGCACGCCGCGGCCGCGATTGCGGCGCTCGAGGCCGGCGCCCATGTCTTGTGTGAGAAGCCGATGGCGATGAATGCTGCCGAGGGCGAGCGGATGGTGGCAACCGCGCAGCGCCTCGGCAAGATCCTGATGATGGGTTTCAACAATCGCTTCCGCGCTGATACGAAGGCGCTCAAGAAGCTGATTGACAGCGGCATGTTTGGCGATATCTACTTCGCGCGCAGCGGCTGGATTCGGCGGCGCGGCATACCGGGCAGGGGAAGCTGGTTCACGCAGAAGAAAATGGCCGGCGGCGGCGCATTGATCGACATCGGTGTGCATGCGCTTGACCTGACACTGTGGTTGATGGGCAAACCGAAGGCCGTCAGCGTCATGGGCGCAACCTATGCCAAGTTTGGCGGCGATCCCAGCCGTGGCACGGGTGGATGGGGACAGGCAGTAGCGGGTGGCGTTTTCGACGTCGACGACCTGGCCTGCGCTATGATTCGTTTCGACAACGGCGCCACGATGACGCTGGAAGCAAGCTGGGCGTCGCATATCGAGCGCGACCAGATGTTTGTCAATCTGATGGGGACTGAGGCCGGCGCACAGATGACGAGCAATCCCGCTCAGGCCAGGGTGTTTTCGGAGAAGCTGGGCGTGATGCAGGATACAATCATCACGGCCAACGAGGCGCATGGTGTGACGGCCCACTTCACCGAGGTTGCCGAGTTCGTGGCGTGCGTGCGCGAAGGCCGCCAGCCGTCATCCAGCGGCGACGATGGGTTAAGTGTAATGCGCATCCTCGACGCCATCTACAAGTCGGCGCAGACGGGGGCGTCGGTGGCCGTGTAACAGGCATGGGCGCATGCGCCGCGCTGTGTTGAATGCAGCGCGGAGAGTGCGGAGGTCCCGCCCCAGTAGCACCGAGCAGGCTGGGGCGACGGGCCTCTGAGGAGTGAAGATGCCATCAAACCTTGATCGGTACAAGAAGGACCTTGATGTCCTTCTGGCCAGAGGCGAACAACTACGACTCGCCATGCTGGTGGATTGCCTGCCCGGTGAGCAAGCAGCCCAGATTCTTAAGAACGAGTATGGCGACAAAGCTCAGGAGAGCATCAAAGCCCTTCCCTCGTTCACGGAAGCCTACCAACCGTGGTACTCAGAGGCAAAGGTCCTCGTTAAGCAACTTCTGCCCGACCGGCTTGCTGATTTCGTTCGATACTATGAGAAACCCAAGCCACGCAAAGATATCACGTGCGAGAACTACAGAATTGAGGACTATCTGCAGGGACTCAGCATGACTCGCGAGTGGAATAAGGAAAAGCTTGTAGGACCGGAGGCTGCCATCCCGCACTTCAGCCAGCAACTGGCCATACTGAAGTCGGTGAAAGCCCGCTTCGAGAGCTCTCTATTCGATATTCGCCTTCTGGTTCAAGCGGATCTCTTCGATTCGGAACTGGACGCGGCCAAAGAGCTTGCGAAGAACAGGTTCACGCGGGCTGCAGGCGCACTCGCCGGAGTGGTACTGGAGAGGCATCTTGCCCAGGCTTGCGACAACCACACGATCAAGATCACAAAGAGGGACCCTGGTATCGCCGACCTAAACGATGCCCTTAAGGAAGCAGGCGTTGTAGACCTCTTACAGTGGCGCTTCGTGCAGCATCTGGCTGACATCCGCAATCTCTGCGACCACAACAAGCATACGGAGCCCACTGCCGAGAATGTTGACGACCTTATCGCAGGGGTTATGAAGATAACCAAGACGCTGTACTAAGCTTGGCCCCATTGTCGCGACCACAGAATGGCCAAAAGAAACGAAACTTATATGCTGGCCTGGGACCGTCAGGCACACAGTTTCCGCTGACGAACAGAGCGGGCGTCAACCCACTGCGGTTGGCGCCCGTTCCGTCTGTCAGCCGAGCCGATGAAAGGCGTTGCTGAGCAGGGAAGATGATTGGTCGCTTCGAACGCATCATTTGTCGTTCAACCACGCAAGGACATAGTCAGCGACGTCCTCGCAGCCCTTCTGCCCGACGATGAAATGGGTGCGCCCGGCAAAATCCTTGAAGTGGAGTTATATGATGATATCACCTATATTCCCCTTGTCAACTCAAGTTTTGGCTGTCAGGCATGTACCTTGACTTTACCTACGGTCGTGATTATAATGTGACTGCCACAGGCAGACGGCGGGGTTCGCTGTCTGCCAAACCGCCCTTTCCTGGAGACAACATATGGCACGAATCACGAGACGCTCCTTCCTGCGCAACGCGGCCGCGTTGGCCCTTTTGAGCGCTGCTGGGTGCGGCGCGACGCCGGCGCCCTCGCCCACACAGCCTGCGCCGCCGACCGTTGCGCCCTCGCCGGCGCCTCAATTTGCGGCGCCGACGGTCATTCGCCAACAGGCAACGCCGGTCACGGCGACGCTCGCGGCGAAAACTGAGCCAACGAGCACGCTCGTGCGCCCAGCCACCCCTGCGCCGGCGAGTGGTCAGGCTTATCTGGCCGTCGCGCATGGCGCTAGTCCCGATGCCATCACGCGGGCGGCTATCGCCGTGCTGGGCGGTATCGAGCGCTTCGTCAAGCCGGGCAATGACGTCATCATCAAGCCCAACATCTGCTCTGCCTCGCACTCCTTCGAGTATGCCGCGACCACCAACCCCGAGGTCGTGGCGACGATCGTGACGCTGTGCCGCGAGGCCGGGGCGAAACGCGTGCGTGTGATGGACTCGCCCTTTGAGGGTACTGACGGCCAGGCATATGTGACAAGCGGCATCGAGGAAGCCGTGAAGAAGGCCGGCGGCGAGATGGAACGCATGGCGCGCATGAAGTACCAGGATTCGGCGATTCCGCTAGGCAAGGACCTCAAGAAATGGGCGGTGTATCAGGATATTCTCAAGGCGGACGTCCTCATAAACGTGCCTGTGGCCAAGAACCACAGCCTTGCCAGACTGACGCTGGGTATGAAGAATCTGATGGGCGTCGTGCTCGATCGCGGCCAGTTGCACTACAACCTGGGCCAGCGCCTGGCCGATCTGACGACGCTGCTGCGCCCGCAACTGACCGTTATCGATGCTGTGCGCATCATGACGCAAGGCGGTCCGACAGGCGGCAACCTCAGCTACGTCAAGAAGCTCGATACCGTGATTGCGAGCCATGACATTGTCGCGACGGACGCCTTCGCGGCGACGCTATTTGGCATGAAAGGCGATGACCTGGACTATGTGAAGGCGGGGGCAGCCATGGGGCTGGGGCAGAAGGATTTGACTGCCATCAAGATCGAAAGGATCAACCTGTGAGCGCAGCGCGGCGATGGCAGCGAGCACGCCAGGTTGCGCAGCTCGTGTTTTTGATCCTTTTCCTCTACCTGCTCATTGCCACCGTCAGGCGAGGAACGTCGATCTTACCTGGCGATCTCTTCCTGCGTTTCGATCCACTGGCAGCATTGGGCGCGCAACTGGCAGGACGGCAGTTGCTCACCCGTCTGCTGCCGGCGCTGCTGACATTTGCTCTGGCTTTTCTGGTCGGGCGGGCATGGTGCGGGTGGATATGCCCGCTGGGGACGACGCTGGACTATGTGCAACCATCGGGCAAGCACAGGCACAGGCCGGCGCTGCCGGAGCGTTTGCGCGCCATCAAGTACGGCCTACTCTTCATCATCCTATTTGCTGCCCTCTTCGGTAATCTCACCCTGATGATTCTGGATCCGATAACGATTATCGGACGCTCAATCATTACGGGCATTCTTCCGGCGCTGAACATGGCTGTGACATCTGCCGAAACGGCGCTCTATCCGATTGGGCCGCTGCAGGGGCCGCTGGACGTGTTCGAGCGACTGCTGCGCGGCAACCTGCTGGCGTCGAGCCAGCTGTTCTTCCAGATGAACGTGCTCTTTGTCGCTGTTCTCGTGTCCATTCTTGCGCTTAACTGGGTGGCGCCGCGCTTCTGGTGCCGCTATCTATGCCCGCTGGGAGCGCTGCTGGCGCTGCCTGCGCGAGTGGCGTTCTGGCGGCCTCGCTCAGCGGGCAACTGCACCCGTTGCGGAGTCTGCTCACGCGCGTGCCCGACCGGCGCCATCATGAGCGAGCGCGGCTTTGAGGTGGATGCGCGCGAGTGCGTCATGTGTATGGATTGCCAAGTTGAGTGTCCCAAGCAGTCAATTTCATTCGGAGGAGCGTCACTGGCGGACCCGGAGCGTGTCTACGATCCTTCGCGGCGGCAGGCGCTGCTGGCCCTGGGCACAAGTGTGGCAGGCGTGGCCTTGCTGCGCAGCGAGCCGGCGGCGCGGCGCGATAGCCCCTGGCTGGTGCGTCCGCCCGGAGCGCGCGAGACGGCTTTCTTGAGCCGCTGCATCCGCTGCGGGGCTTGCGTGAAGGTCTGTCCGACGGGCGTCTTGCAGCCCGGCACGAGCGGCATGGGCATCGAGGGCATGTGGGCGCCTGTGCTGGTGTCTCGCCTGGGTTATTGCGACTACTCGTGCAATGCGTGCGGCCAGGTTTGCCCGACGGGGGCGATCCCGCTGCTTACCCTGCAAGAGAAGCGGCAGCGGGTAATCGGCGTCGCCTACATTGACAAGAATCGCTGTTTGCCCTGGGCGGACAATCGCAACTGCATTGTCTGCGAGGAGATGTGCCCCGTCTCGCCCAAGGCGATCGTGCTCGATGACGAGCAGGCGCTCGATGCGGAGGGCGTAGCTGTCACCGTCAGGCGGCCGCGTGTGCTGCGAGAACGCTGTATCGGCTGTGGCATCTGTGAGTATCAATGCCCGCTCAGTGGCCCGGCGGCGATACGTGTCTATGCGCCGCACGGGTTTACGCCGGCCACATTGCCTCCCGGCTAGTGGTTGTATCAGGGCTAGAGAATAGGAGTTTAAGCGTGTATCAGTCTATCTATCTTGATCATGCGGCAACGACGGCGGTTGATGCGCAGGTCGTGGCAGCCATGCTGCCGTACTTCACGCACGAATATGGCAATCCCAGCGCTGTGCACCGGCTGGGCCAACACAGCCAGCAGGCGATGGCGAACGCGCGCGAGCAGGTCGCCGCCGTCATGAATGCTCGTGCGGATGAGATCATCTTCACTGGCTGCGGTTCTGAAAGTGACAATCTGGCTGTGCGCGGCGTGTTTTTTGGCCGGCAGGGTAAAGGCAACCATATCATCACCAGCGCCATCGAGCATCAGGCGATCGGCCAGACCTGCGAGCAATTGGCGGCGCACTTTGGCGCTCGAGTGACCGTTCTGCCCGTTGACTCCTATGGGCGTGTCGATCCGGCAGCGGTGGCCGCTGCGATCACGCCGGGCACGATTCTGATCTCGATCATGTACGCCAATAACGAGGTGGGAACGATCGAGCCGCTCGCTGAAATTGGCAAGATCGCCCGCGCCCACGGCGTCCTTTTCCACACTGATGCTGTGCAGGCAGGCGGACAACTGCCGATCGATGTGGATGCGCTCAATGTCGACATGGTCTCGCTGTCGGCGCACAAGTTCTACGGGCCGAAAGGCGTGGGCGTGCTCTACGTGAAGCGCGGTACGCAACTGATGACCACGCTGACAGGCGGAGGGCAGGAACGCGGTCTGCGTTCTGGCACCGAAAACATCCCCTACATCGTGGGCCTGGCGACGGCCTTGACGCTGGCCTACCAGAATCGGGAGGCAAGGAACAAACGCATGACGGCCATGCGCGATCGCCTCATCGATGGCGTTCTGGCGGGGATCCCGGAGGCGTACTTGACCGGGCATCCCACCCAGCGCCTGCCCAACCATGCCAGCTTCTGTTTCGAAGGGGTGAGCGCGGACGCGCTGCTCATCAATCTTGATCTTGCCGGGGTGGCCGCGTCCAGCGGGTCGGCCTGCCACGGCGGATCAATCGACCCCTCGCCGGTGCTGACGGCGATGGGGGTGCCACGCGAACGGGCAATCGGCGCGCTGCGTCTGACGCTGGGCAACGAGAACACACCGGACGACGTCGACCATCTGCTGGGTCTGCTGCCCCAGATTGTAGCAAGGTTGAGAGCATGAGCGAGAATCCCTCCGTCGCAACGCTGTCGGTCTTCCCAATGACGGCCGCGGCCAACCCCAACGGCCATCTCGTCATTGGCGGCTGCGACGTAGTCGAGCTCGCCCACGCCTATGGCACGCCTCTATACGTGTTCGACGAAGCTACGCTGCGCCAGCAGTGCCGCTCGCACTGCGCGGCGTTCTCCTCTCGCTATCATGACGCCAAGGTCCTCTATGCTGGTAAGGCCTATCTGGGCCTCAAGTTGGCGCACCTCATCGCCGAAGAGGGGCTAGGACTCGATGTCGTGTCGGGGGGCGAGCTGTTCGTGGCCAGGGCGGCCGGATTCGACCCGGCGCGCATCTGCTTCCATGGCAACAACAAGTCGGCGGACGAGCTGGCGTTGGCGTTCGACTGGGGCGTCGGGCGCATTGTGGTGGACAACCTTCATGAGTTGGCGCTGCTGGAACGGCTCGCTGAGGAGCGTGCCGTCGACGCAGCCACACTGCTGCGCCTGGCGCCTGCCGTAGACCCGCATACGCACAAGTACATCGCCACAGGCGTTGCCGATTCTAAGTTCGGCTTGCCGATAGCCACGGGCATGGCAGCCCGGGCAGTGGCGCGTGCCCTCGCTGCGCCGCGCCTGCGCCTGTGCGGCTTTCACGCCCACATCGGCTCGCAGATTCACGATCTGGCTGCCTACGAGCAGACAGTTGGCGTGCTTGTCGCCTTTGCGGCGGACATGCACGCAAAGCATGGATTCGTTGCACAGGAGATGAGTCTGGGTGGCGGATGGGCCGTGCGCTATCTGCCGGACGAAGTCGAGCCCTCGCCGGACGAGGTCGCAACGGTGCTGGTCGGGGCACTGCGCCGTGCATGCGAGCGGCATGAGCTGCCTCTACCGGCGTTGAGTGTCGAGCCGGGACGGGCGATCGTCGCGCGCGCCGGCGTCGCGCTCTACACGGCGGGGGGAACGAAAGACATCGCGGACGTGCGCCGATACGTGTTCGTAGACGGGGGCATGGCCGATAACATCCGTCCTGCTCTGTACGGAGCGCGCTACACAGCCGTCGTGGCGAATCGCCTGCTTGAGCCGGCAGATGGAGTCGTAACTATCGCTGGCCGCTACTGCGAATCGGGAGACATCCTGATCGACGGCGCAGCGCTGCCCCGCGTACAGCCGGGGGACATCGTGGCGCTGGCGACATGCGGAGCATATGCTCCGGCGCTGGCGTCAAACTACAATATGTCGCTCCGTCCGGCGATCGTGGCGGTTCACGATGGGCACGTTACGCTGTGGCGACGGCGAGAGACGTATGACGACCTGGTGCGCTGTGAAGCGGGCGCGTAGCGGTGCGTGGGCGCGCAGAAGGGGAGACGCCGGTATGGCTGGGGTCTCCCCTTGCGTCACCTACAGCGCCAGGCGAGCAGCGATCTTGCGGAAAGCATCGGCCTGAACTGACTTTGGAGCCGTCTTGAGCACCGGCATGCCCTCGTCGCCGCCCTGGCGAATCGAAGGATCGAGCGGGATTTCGCCGAGGAACGTCACGTGCATGCGCTGGCACTCTTTGGCCGTCTGGCCGTTGTCGAAGATGTTGGTGCGCTCACCGCAGTGAGGGCAGACAAAGTAGCTCATGTTTTCGATCACGCCTACGATCGGCACGTTGACTTTCTCAAACATGACCAGACCCTTCATGGCATCCTCGAGAGCGACCTTCTGCGGTGTGCTGACGATAATTGCCCCGTCGAGCGGCAACACCTGGCTCAGGCTGAGCTGAGCGTCACCGGTCCCTGGCGGCAGATCGATCAGCAGCATATCCAGGTCGCCCCAGTCCACATCGGTGACGAACTGCTCGATCAGCTTGCCGACCATTGGTCCGCGCCAGATGACGGGAGTGTCGGCGTTGACGAAGAAGCCGAGCGACATGACCCGCACACCATAGTTCTCGAGTGGCTGAATCTTGCCGTTTGCGCTGGCCTTGGGCTCGCCGGAGAGACCCATCATGCGCGGCACGTTGGGCCCGTAGACATCGGCGTCGAGCAGACCGACGTGCAGTCCACGCTCGGCGAGTGCCACGGCGAGGTTGACAGCGACGGTCGTTTTGCCAACGCCGCCTTTGCCGCTGCCTACGGCGATGGCTCTGCGCACGCCGGGGATGCCTTTCTTCTGCGCCTCGGCGGGTGCGCTCGCTTTCGTCGAGGGAGACGTCTGGATGTCGACGGCGACGGCCGTCACGCCGGGCAGCTTGCCGACCGCGCGGGCGGCTGTCACGTGCAGCTCGTCCAGTTTCTTGCTGTCATCCGACGTTACGGTGAGGGTCACGTTGACGTTGGAGCCGTCGATCTTGATGCCGGTCACCATACCGAAGGAGACGATGTCCCGGCTGTAGCCGGGGAACTTGACAGTGCTTAGCGCGCTGCGAACATCGCTTTCGTTAGTCACATCAGACCTTCCTGTGTGTAGTGTTGTTGGCCATAGACGCACGGAGAACACGGAGGGGTAAAAGAGCACTCCGTGTTCTCATCGGTAAAAGCCAATGCACGATCCTGCATCGTCACTGCTGCGAGTTAGCTCCATCCGAGCGCATTGCGCCCGGCCTCGCTCATCATGGTCGGGTTCCAGGGCGGATCCCAGACGACCTTCACTTCGGCTGTCTTGACCCCCGGAATACTCAGCAGCTTTTCCTTGGCATCATTGGTCATGTACGTGTGCATGGGGCAGCCGCGCATCGTCATTGTCATATCGATGTGCACAGCCGCATCATTGACAGCTACATTGTATACAAGCCCGAGGTCAACGACATTGACAGGCACCTCAGGGTCGAAAACAGTCTTGAGCACGTCCCAGACTTGCTTCTCATCGATCATAGGTGACTCCTCCTTAGGTTGCGGCGATCTGGTCGGTAGTGGGCAATGTCGTCAGTGCAATTGGCGCCTGCGCATTGTTATCGTGAGACAGATGATGCACCTGGTCCAATGCTCGCCCTGTGGCAATGTCGTACAAGGTGAACTCTTCGAGCGCTCTGAGGAATCGTGACTGAGCCCAGGCCCACACATGCTGCACTTCGCAGCGTCCCTGCCGGCGGCATACGCCGCCATCTTCCAGACACGCATAAAGAGCCATCGGACCCTCGATGGCATCGACAATGCGGCGCACGGTCACTTTCGCAGGGTCAACTGCAAGACGAACGCCACCCCCGCTGCCGCGCGTTCCCTGAACTAGCCCGGCGCGACTGAGATCAACCATGATTTGCGGCAGAAACTTCGGCGGAATGTCCTGTCGTTTGGCAATCTCTTTCGCTGTTGCCTGGCCGCCTTCAAGCCTGGCGAGGTCAATCATGGCACGTACGGCATATTCTGTCCGACTCGTCAATTGCATACCATGCGCCTCTTAACAGTTAGGAATATAATTACTCCTACTTGTTATGTTAGCATATTGTGCCTCGCCTGTCAAGTGTGCGACGCCCTCAGATAGGGGGAGACCCTAGGCAAATTGGCGTATTTTCAGTCGGCCTTCTGGCGCACCAGGCGGAACCTGAGACTGCCAGCGCTCGGATGCCGTTCTTCAATCGGCCCGTCGCGACCGAGCAGGACGACAACTTCCAGCGTGTCGCCGGGCAGCAGACTCAGGTCGGCCAGTGGCAGTCGCAGTTCAACGACGTGCGTGTCGTAGGCGGCGTCCATATGGGAGGGGGTCTCCAGCCACGTCTCGTAGCCATCGGCCTGCAGGAGTAGCGCCTGGCGCGCCGGCAGGTTGAGGCGGAGCTCATGGCTAAAGTCCCCTCCGTCGCCAATATCGAACTGGGCGCCGGGCAACAGCGGCGTTGTGCGGTTGCTGCGAGCGCGCGGTGTGCTGAAATAAATGGCAACGGTTCCCGCTGCTGCGACGGGATCGCTCTCCACCCGTAGATAGAGATTTTTGGCGTCGTAGCCATAGGAGAGTCGGCGCAGAATGCTATCGTTGCGCTGCATCGTCGCCGACGACAGGTTGGGCTCGATGTAACCGGCGTTTGTCCAGGCAAAGCTGGCCTGTGCGCTGGCTATCAAAGTGGGCGTGATGTAGCCGGTTGGCACCTTTCCTGGCTGCGCCGGGCGGCTAACCTGGATGGGGCTGTTCAGCCAGTCGGGAGCAGGCATGCCGAGACAGCGGTACACTTCTGCCAGATGGCCGCGGAAGGCTACGTCGAAGACATCGCTGCTTGGATTGTTGCGCGACGAGTACCACCAGAACCAGTCTGAGCCTTCGGCGATGTACAGCTCGCGCCAGGCATGTCCGATGACATCCATGCTCGTGGCGCGGTCGTTGGCAGCCCGTGACACGAGACGTTCACGGGTGCGTGCAAGGCGGTCCCATGCCTCGTTCTGGGCCGGCTCGCCGATCCAGGTGAGCATGTCAGCGCCAATCCACGAGCCGGCCGCCAGCCGCGGCAGCGTCGTCTGTGGCGGGAATTGGTCGAGATAGTCGGACATGGTAACAGTCTTGAGGTCGGTGCTGGTCGACAGCAGCTCATAGAGATGAAGCAAGAAAGCGTCGCCGGTGTTCTCGTAGTATTCCCCGCAGTTCTCGCCATCCAGGCTGGTGGAAAGCAGGGAGGGATGGTCGGCCTCGCCCTTGTGGTGGCGCCCGCCGCGCAGGCGAAAGACGAGGTCCCCGGCCGCTGCCCGCCCGCTCATGCGTTGATAGACGAAACCGATACGGTCGGCAATCAAGCGGTCGCGGAAGACGATTGCCAGAGGAGCGCAGCCATTGGGGCGCTGCGCCGTGTTGAGGGCGTAGGGTTGGCAGAGCAGGCGCGGGTTGGTGACATGCCCGTCACCATCGCGCGTCACTGCCTGGCCGAGCGAGCGGGCCAGGATGCCCTCATCGGATGCAATCCAGCGTATGTCGGTCTGGCGCGCCAGCATATCTGCCACTGCCTGGCTGACCGCGCCTTCGGATGGCCACATGCCGCGCGGCGGCTGGCCAAAGGTCGCTTCGTGCGCCAGGAGTGCGCGGCGCACCTGCTCCATGGCGTCTTCGGGATAGGCGAAGAGCGTTGCGGGCAGCGGCAGGCCGGGCGTCGCCTCGTGCGCCGATGCGCTATCCATAAGCAGGGGAAGAATCGGGTGATAGTAGGGCGATGTGCATAACTCAACCTGCCCGAGTGCTGCCAGCCGCCGGTAGGCAGCGAGCGTTGGCCCTGCTACATTGCGACTCTTCTCAGCCACAAGGCGGATGTCGGCGTGATTGAACCCGCTCCCTCTGTCTGTGAGCGCCTTCAAGTCGGGGTCACGCTGGACATAACCGGGGTCAAACCAGGCCAGGTTGAACCACACGATCAGGTCTGTCCAATATTGGTCGGGGAAGCGTCGCCAGTCGCCTTGCGCCTCCTGGCGTTGGCGCCACAATTCGCGATAGGGGGGATAGCGGTTGATAATGCGATCAACGTTGGCGCTGAAGAAGAAAGAGAGGAGGAATTCCTTGTCGCTAGTGGAGAGCTGATCTTTCAGGCTGATTCGTAACGCTCGATCGGTGGATGCCCCGCTTGTGTAGTCGTTCAGTTGCTCGATCAGACTTGGCACGAAGTTGAACGTGGCGTGGATTGCCGGGTAGTCAGCGAGCACTTCAGCCATGTGCAGGTAGTCTTTCGTAGCGTGGAGACGCGTCCACGGCAAGGAAAAGTCACCAGTAGACGCGTCCCGGTAGTACGGCTGATGCATGTGCCAGAGAAAAGCGACGTGAAGGGGGTATGCCATGTGCTACTCTTTCGTCCGAAGTTGCGGGAATAGAATGACCTCGCGAATGGCAGGCCGGTTTGTCAGAATCATGACCAGGCGATCGATGCCCATGCCCAGGCCGCCGGTAGGCGGCATGCCGTGCATGAGGGCCGAGACGTAGTCTTCATCCATGGGTTGCGCTTCGTCATCGCCGGCTGCGCGCTGCTCCACCTGTTGCTGGAAGCGCTCAAGCTGGTCGAGGGGATCATTCAGTTCTGAGAATGCGTTGGCAACTTCCAGTCCGGCCACGAAGCCTTCGAACCGCTCGACATAACGCGGATTGTCTGGCTTCTTCTTCGCCAGTGGTGAGAGCTCCAGCGGGTAGTCGGTCAGGAACGTCGGCTGAATGAGCTTCGGCTCGACACAGGTCGATAGTAGCTCGTCGACCAGCTTGCCCCAGGGCAGGCGCGGGTCAACCTTGATGCCGGCGGCCTGAATCTGCGCCAGAAGGCTCTTCTGGTCGGGATACTGGTCGATGTCGATCTGGGCGTGGGTGAGAATCGCATCATGAATGGTGATGCGTTGCCACGGGCCAGAGAAGTCGAGTGTCTGGTCGCCAAAAACCACCGTTGCGGTCCCCAGTGACTTCTCACACAGGACAGCGACCATGTCTTCGACCATACGCATGACGTCGTTGTAGTCGGCGTAGGCCTCGTAGCTTTCCATGACCGTGAATTCCGGCTGATGGCGCGTGTCTATGCCCTCATTGCGGAAGTTCTTGCCGATCTCATAGACCTTTTCGATGCCGCCAACAATCAAGCGCTTCAGGTAAAGCTCAGTGGCGATGCGCAGATAGAAGTTGCTATCGAGCGCGTTGTAGTGGGTGACGAATGGCCTGGCAAAGGCGCCGCCATAGAGAGACTGCAGAATCGGCGTCTCGACCTCGATGAACCCGCGATCGTCCAAGAAACGGCGCATGGCAGAGATGAGCTTGCTGCGCGTGACGAAGATCGAGCGGCTGCCCTCGTTGGCCATCAAATCCAGGTAGCGCTGGCGGTAGCGGGTTTCCGTGTCCTGCAGCCCGTGGAATTTCTCCGGCATGGGCAACAGTGACTTGCTCAGTAGCACATAGTCCTTGACGTGAACCGTGATCTCCCCTGTGCGGGTGCGGAACAGGAATCCGCTCATCTGCAAGAAATCGCCAATATCGAAGTTTCTAAAGAAATCGAAGCGTTCAGCGCTCACTTCGTCCTGGCGCAGGTAGAACTGCAAGCGCCCCGTTCCATCTTCAAGGTGGCCAAATGACGCCTTGCCCATCAGACGCAGCGCCACCATCCGTCCGACGACGGTGACAAGCGGCGGTTGCTCAACTGCTGTTCCCGCTGCCTCGGCCGCAGCAAAGGCGGCCAGAGCAGCCGCGGCGCTATGCGTGCGCTGCGCACGGGCCGGGTAGGGGGTGATACCTGCCTCGCGAATTGCATTCAGCTTGGCGATTCGCTGTTGCGCCAGTTCATTAAACTCCATGTTCAACCTCACGTGCTGTGCGTCTTAGAATCACGGATGACGCCTTGTGCCGCCTCTTGTGACTCCCTGTGTTACTCGACCTTCAAAACGCGGTAGCGGATGATACCTGACGGCGTGGCGACAGAGACCTCTTCGCCAATGTGCTTGCCCATAATAGCGCGGCCCAGCGGCGACTCGTTGGAGATTCTGCCCTCAGCAGGACGAGCCTCAGCAGAGCCGACGATGAGGTAGGTGTCCTCAAGGTCTTCGCTGTCCATGACAGTAACGCGCGAGCCAAGATGGATGCCATTGGTTGAGCCGACTGGCGCCGGCGCTGTATCGATGATGGTGGCGTTCTTGAGCAGCGTTTCGACCGTCATGATGCGGCCTTCGACAAAGGCCTGTTCCATTTTGGCGTCGTCGTAGTCAGCGTTGTCGGTGACATCGCCGCCTTCTTTGGCCGCACGAATACGTTGGGCGACTTCCTGGCGGCGCACAGTCTGGAGATGATCCAATTCGGCTTCGAGCTTGGCTTTCCCTTCAGCCGTAAGGAAGACCGGCTTTTCGGGCATAGGTATTCTCCTCCCTGACCTGTTGTTCTTGAGCATCGCAGCGGGGATGGCTACGTCGTTGCCATGATGAGCGGCAGAGAGCCCGGTCCGCTGTGTCGCAAGACACGGCCGTGAACTGCCTAGCAAAAAACAAACTGAGAGGAAGCCTCTCAGTTTGTACGTATTTGTCTTCCAGTACATTATAGCGTAATGCGGACGATTTGTAAAGCAGTAGTGCGCTATTCATTGCTGGCGCGGGCGGATGTTTCGTCCGTCTCAGGGCTGACGATAGCTGCCGCTGTGGCAGGCGCGACGGCGCGACGCGCCACAGCCCATGTCAGAACGCGCACCAGCACGTACGTCGCGACCGGGAATGCAAGCAACGTCACGGCGCCGATGACTTGCGCGCTCAGTTGGCCCGCATCGGCTTTGATGAGGGCGGCAGGGAAGACGCCAGTGACGCCCTGACCGGTCACGCCCAAATACTCACGTTCGCCGATGCCATTCCACCCCGCGCCGAAACGGCCATCAGCCATGATTCCGACAACAAGGAGCCCCCACACCCCGGCCACACCGTGCGCAGCGACGACTAAGGCGCGCTCCCGCACATGGAGGAGGCGCTCCAGAACGTAACCGGCAAACGGCACAAGCAAGCCTGCCATGCCGCCGGCCAGCGCCGCCGCCCAGGCGGGAAAAAATGGAGCGCCCGCAGCAACGGCGACCAGCCCGGCAACCCCGGCCCGCGTCGCGATGGCCAGGTCAGGCTCGCCGGCGACGAACCAGGTGTAGAGAAGGCCAACACTCGCGGCGCAGACAAGCGCGACCAGGGTGTTGGCAGCGGCGATCGCCAGTCTTGTTTCGGTCATGGCATACGTGCTGGCAGCGTTAAGACCGATCATGCCCAGCGCAAACAGGGCCAGCCCGGCCAGCAGGCGATGGTCATCGTTAGCCGGCTCGGCTTCTGCGTGTTGCGCGGGCCGCAGCGCAAGAAACGCGCCCAGTGCGGCCAGTCCGGCGGCGCCATTGATGACGCCTGATCCGGCATAATCCACCAGGCCGTGGCCCAGGTTCTTGGTCTGGCCGAGCAAGGCCAGCCAGCCGCCGCCCCATGCCCAGTTGGCAAAGGCGGGATAGAGCAGCCCACCAAACAGCAGGCTGTAGACCACGACGACGAGGCGCGGCGCACGGCCTGCCCAGGGCACGATGGCGATAACAGCGGCCACCAGGAGCGCGGCTGCCTGGAAGAGGAAGAGCGCATAGACGCCAGGATCATAAGCCGCGCCGGCAAGGAAGAACCCCTGCAGGCCCAACAGCCCTCGCCCTTCGCCAAGCGGAATCCATTCACGCCCCAGTCCGATGATTGGCCCCAAACCGCCCTGCGCTCCGCCCACGCCACCCATAGCAAAGGCGAAGCCGGTGGCAAAGAAGGCAAGGGCCGCCAGCGTGATGCCGAGCACCTGCGTGGCCGTCGCTTCGCGCTCAGGCGCGCTCAGCAACCACGCCCCCGCGGCCGCGAGCAGGGTCAGGCATGCGCCAATGACGACCCAGGCGGTGTTGAGGCTCGTCAGGGGTGCAGCGGGCGCGGCGGATATGGTCGGGCCAAGCAGCCCACTGAGATCAAACAGCATGGCGACTCCAGGAGTAGGACTTTGTCAGCCAGTCGCGGTCGCACGCGCACGCGTGGTTCGTGCTGCAAACACGCGCGTGATGAGGGTGGGATTTGTGATGGCATTGCCCACGACAACGGCATAGGCGCCGGCAGCAAATGCGGCGCCCAGATGCTCCGGGCTATGGATGCGGCCCTCGCAAATGACGGGCACCGGGCAGCGCGCCGCAAGGTCAGCGAGCAGCTCAAGGTCCGGGCCGTTGGTCATGGGCCGGGCATCCGTGTAGCCGGCCAGCGTCGTCGCAACGAGACTTGCTCCGGCATCGGCGGCGGCCATGCCCTCGTCCAGCGTTGCCACGTCTGCCATAATGGGAACGGCAAGCTCACGGGTGAGCAGGCGGATAAACGCAGCCGGGCTGAGCCCACCTGGTCGAGAACGAGACGTGGCATCGACGGCGATGATGGATGCGCCGGCAGTGACCAGGGGCCGCGCAGAGCGCAGGCTCGGCGCGATATAGACTTGCCAGAGCGCACTTCTGATCTTGTTGATGCCGATAATCGGCAGCGAGGTCACGGCGTGAATGGCCCGGATATCGGCGGGGCTGTTGGCGCGAATGGCCACGGCGCCACCCATCTCGGCAGCTCGGGCAAAGAGGGCCATCAAACGTGCCCCCTTGAACGTGCTGTCAGGCTGGGGCTGGCACGAAACGATAAGACCGCCGCGCAGCGCCTCGATAATGGTCACGTGTTCTCCCTCTGTAGGGAATCTCGCTAGCAGCCTGTCGGAGAGAGTGGTCTCACCGCAGAGACGCAGAGTACGCAGAGGTTTTGATGGTTTTCTGTGCTCTTTCTCGGCGATCTCTGCGTCTCTGCGGTAGAAATGACCCCGGGCATTGGTTCTCCGACAAACTGCTAGGGAGGACACGGCGCAGTATACAGGAATGCTCGGGGAGATGCAAGGTGCGCTATGGGAGGGTGTTGAATAACACACCCAAACCCGTAGCATAGGCTGTTTGCCTGCCCCCGGCACTCAGGGGGTGGCCGTCGAATTGG